>NZ_WEKR01000018.1:41757-105013 GCF_024105395.1 Paracoccus sp. 08
CCCGCCTGCCGGGTCATGGCGGCGCCTTGGCCCGCCGCTGGCTGACGCAGCCGCATCTGCCCGCCAAGGGAAATCTGCTGACCCAGCTGGGCGGTGTGGACGAACTGCTGATCCCCGGGGAACGCGCACCGATGATCCGCGTGCCGAACCCCCTGCCCGCGCTGGTCCATGCCGGGTTGCTGTCCGATGTCGCCTGAGACCCGCGCCCTGCGCCAGACGATAGAGGCTCTGGCCTTCGAACGCATCCTGCGCCCGGCGCAGGGCGGCTGGACAGTGGGCGGCCTGGCCATCCGGGCGCCATATCGCCTGCAGGCCAGCGGCCGTGTCAGGCTGTTGGACGACCCGCGCGATACCACCGGCGGATTGCTAAAACCGGACGACCTGGAACGCGCGCTGGCCAGGGCCGGCCACGATCCCGCGGCGCTGATGACCGCCATGCGGCGCAGCGCGCATTTCCTGCGCGCGGCGGGGCCGGTTCGGAACGACCGCCTGTCGCTGACCGGCCCGGCGCTGGAGGCGAGCCTGATCGAGGGGCATCCCTATCATCCCGGCTTCAAGTCCCGCGCCGGGTTTTCGGACGCCGACAATGCCGCCTTCGGCCCCGAAGGCGGCAGGACCATCGTGCCGGTCTGGTTGTCGGTCGACCACGCAATCGTGACACGCGCAGGTACTGACCCCGCGCAGGGCTGGGCGCCGCCGGGGGCCATCCCGGTCCATCCGTGGCAGTGGCGGCGCCTGCAACGTGACCCGGCGGTGCAGGCGCTGATGGCGCGCGGGGCCTTGAAGGTGCTTCCGGCGGACGGGCCGCGGATGCAGGCCACGGCGTCGCTGCGGACATTGGCCGCCTGCGACGGGGGCGATCACCTGAAGCTGTCGCTTGGCGTGGGGGTGACCTCCTCGGTCCGCGACCTGGTGCCGTGGTCGGTGGCGGTGGCGCCGGCCATCTCGGACTGGCTGGAACGCGTGGTGGCGTCCGATCGGCACCTGGCCGGGCTGACGATCCTGCCGGAACATGGCACGGCCATCGTCGCACGCGACCTGCTGGGCGGCAGGCTGGCCGTGATCCGGCGCAGCCCCCCGCCCCCAGGTGCCATGCCCCTGTCGGCCCTGTCGCTGACCCAGCCGGACGGGCGCGCACTGATCGCGCCCTGGCTGGCCGCGCATGGCACCCAGGCGTGGACCGCGCGGCTGCTGACGATCCTGCAGCCCGTCTGGCGCCTGATGACCCATCACGGGATCGCGCTGGAGGCGCATGGCCAGAACCTGCTGATCACCCATGACGGCGGCTGGCCGACCGGGCTGGTGGCCCGCGATTTCAGCGAAAGCCTGGAGTACCTGCCGGACCGGCTGAGCCTGCCCGCCCCGGACCTTGCGGCCATCGAACCGGCGATGGCGGGGGCACCGGACGGCACCTATCACCGCATGGGCCGGGCCACCGACCTGCGCGATCTGGTTGCCGACTGCCTGGTTACCCACGTGCTGTCGGATCTGGCGGATCTGCTGCACCGCACCGGCCATCTGCCCGAAGCGATCTTCTGGCGGCTGGCCCGCGCCGCCCTGCCCCATGCTCCCAGCCTGTGCACCGACGCCGCAACCGTTCCTGCGGAAAGCCTGGCCGCGGGGCTGCTGGGCCGCACCGAAACCCACCCTGCGCCGAACCCGCTGAAGGAGCCCGCCATGACCCGCCTGTTCCACCTGAACGACACGCTGTTCGATCCGTTCGGCCCGGACGCCCCCGACCTGCTGGCCGGCCGCGACCCCGACCGCACGCGCATCGGACTGTTGATGACTGACCGCGCGGCCTGCCTGACGCAGATCCTGCGCCTGCGGGATGCGGGCGCGTCCTGTCATCCGATCCACCCGGAAACGCCCCCCGATCAGGCGCGCGATCTGGCAAGGCGGGCGGGCTGCGACCTGATGATGACCGATGCGGGTCTGCAGGGGTTGGGACAGGACGCGCCGCATGCGCCGGGTGGGGTGCTGATCCAGACTAGTTCGGGCACCACCGGCGCACCCAAGATCATCGCCCGCAGCTGGGCCGCCATCCAGACCGAGATCGACTCCTATCTGCACGCTTTTCCGCAGGCGGCCGGGATGACGCCGGTGATCGCGGCCCCGATCACCCATTCCTATGGACTGATCGCCGGTGTGCTTGTCGGACAGGCACGGGGACATGCTCCGGTGGTGCTGAACCACGCCAACCCGCGCGCCATCCTGCGCCAGCTGGCCCGGATCCGCGATCCGCTGATCTATGCCGCACCGCCGCTGCTGCATGTGCTGGCGCGGTTGGCCGGGGCGCAGGGGCTGCACGCGGTGATGTCGTCGGGGACGGTGCTGCCGCAGCCGTGGTTTGACGCGATCCGCGGGGCGGCGCGCCACTTGTTCCAGCAGTACGGCTGTTCCGAGGCGGGATGCCTGGCCATCGCCCAGAACCCCGACCGGCCCGAGGACATGGGCCTGCCCCTGCCGCATGTCCGCCTGCAGGCCGGGCGGGACGCACCCGGCCCCGTCTCCGTCCATGCCGCAGGCGCGACGGTGCAGACCGGCGATCTGGGCGTGATCGACGCCCGCGGCCACCTGATCTTTGCCGGGCGGCAGGCAGAGGTGATCGATGTCGCGGGCCTGAACGTCTATCCCGCCCAGATCGAGGCCGCGGCCCTGAGCCTGCCGGGCATCACCGACGCGGTGGCATTCGCCGTCCCGGACCCCGTCGCGCATCAGCGCCCGGCACTTGCCTATTCCGGCGACATCGCCGAGGCGCGGCTGGATGCCCATCTGGCGGCCCTGCTGTCGCCGCGCCAGCGGCCGGTGCGTCTGGTCCGCCTGCCCGCCCTGCCGCGTGGCGCGAACGGCAAGATCGCCCGCCGCGCCCTTGCCGAAACCCTGTCGGAGGCCCCCGCATGACCGACCCCCGCCCCATCCCCGCCCCGCAGGACATGCAGGACCGCATCCGCGCGATCCTGGCCGGTCCGATGGCCTGCCCGCGCATGGCGGCCTTTGGTCCCGAGGCGCGGCTTGGCCATGACCTGGGCCTGGATTCGGTCGCCCTGATGACGCTGATGCTGCATCTGGACGAGGCGGGCATCACCATGGCCGAGGATACGTTCGACCGTGCCCCCGGAATGACCGTGCAGGCGCTGTCGATGGCGCTGGCGGGCGTGACCCCCGCGCCCGATGAACCTGTCGACATCAAGGTCCATTGCGTCGTCAGCTGCCTGTGTCAGGCGCTGAAGGACCGCGACGGGATCGACCACCGCCCGCTGTATCTGGGCCTGTGGGACGGGCAGGTGATCGTCGACGACAGGATGCGCCTGTCCTATCACGCGCCGGGGATCGATCACGGTTTCTATCTGCATTGGGCTGGTCGCCTGTTCGGCCTGCAGGTGACGCGCTGGCATGAGGATGCCGCGCCGGGCGCGCGGAACCTGGGCCGCCTGCACGCGCTGCTGGCCGATTGGCAGCCCGGCCGCTACGTCATGCCGATGGTCGACATGGCACTGCTGCCGCAACGCGACAACAAGTTCGCCCAGGCCAGCTTTCCCCACTATGCCCTGCTGGAGCCCACGGCGGACCCCGACACCTGGCTGATGCGCGACCCGGATTTCCGGTGGGAGGGGCCGCTGCCCGCCCGCGACCTGCGGGCGGCATTCCTGGCACCCACCGTGGCCGGAGGCTTTTCCTTCGACAATGCGGGCGCGCATCCCGCGGACGACGCGACCATCGCCGCGATGCACCACGCGACCTTTGATGCGCAGGCCGTGACGCTGATCGACGCGATCCGCCGCATCGTGCAGGCCCATGTCGCCGACCTGCCGCGCGCCGATCTGGAACCCGCGCTGCGCGAACTGCCGGTCATCGCGATCCGCAAATACGCCTATGAGCACGCGCTGGCGATCTTCGGCGACATCGAGGGCGCCGATCACGATGCGTTCGAGGAATGCTGCGACCGGATCGCGGCGCTGCATGGCGGGCTGAACGCGGCCCATCTGCGCGCGGTGGCCTTTGCCCGCGGCGGTGACGGCGACGATCTGCTGCAGGTGCTGGCCGATCTGGACCGGCTGACCCTGCTGGAACGGGGCATCAAGGCCACCGTGGGCCAGTGGTTCGACCGCTGGCAGGGGGCGCGCGCATGAGGATCAATGCCTGTTCCGTGGCCTTCCGCCACCTGGACGTGACCGCCCGCGACCTGGCCCGCTATGTCGCCCGCGAAGGGTTCGACGGGCTGGAGATCTGGGCCCCGCATGCCCGCACGCTGGCTGTCGAATGGTGTGACCTGCCGCAGCGTCCCCCGGTGCCGATGCTGGCGGGCTATCTGCCCCTGGGCACTCCCGGTTTCAGCCGCGCCGAAGCGGCCGACCTGCTGGACCTGACCCGGCCCTGGGGCGCGCCACGGCTGCGGCTGTTCGCGGGGGGCGTGGGGCGCGATCAGGCGGGGGCGGATCAGCGCCGCGCGATCCTGCGCGACCTGGGCACGACGGCCGACATGGCCCATGACCGCGGCCTGCGCATCGCGGTCGAGACGCATCCGCAGACCCTGGCCGACAGCCTGCCCGCGACCTTGGACCTGCTGGATGCGCTGGACCATCCCGCGATCGGCGTGAACTTCGACGTGCTGCATGTGTGGGAGTCGGGGGCCGACCCCGTATCTGCATTCGCCGCGCTGCGCGAACATGTCGATCACCTGCACCTGAAATCCGTGACCGCGCGCGACCGCCTGTCGGTCTTTCACCCGGACAACGTCCACGATCCGCGCGGCAGCCGTGACGGCATGTGCCCGCTGCTGACGGGTGTCGTCGATTATGCGGCGTTCCTGCGCGCGGTGCCGGCGGGGATGGGTGCGTCGCTGGAATGGTTCGGCCCAAAGCCCGCGGCGACCATGGCGGCCGATCTGCGCGCGTTGCGGCGGGACCTGCTGGACCGCGCGGCGTGAGAGGACGCGGAATCCACCTCCGCCCCCCTTTTCATCCCCGGTCATATCCCTATGCTTGCCGGCAAGAAAAGGTAGGGTGACGTCATGGCGCGATCGGGACTGGATTACGGCGGAATGATGCATCGCGCGATGCAGGGGCTGATCGCCGAGGTGCTGCGCCAGGTCGCCCGCGACGGTTTGCCCGGAGAGCATCATTTCTTCATCACCTTCGACACCCGCGACGATGGTGTCGAGATGGCGGACTGGCTGCGCGAACGCTATCCCGAGGAGATGACCATCGTCATCCAGCACTGGTTCGACAACCTGACGATCCAGCCCGACCATTTCACCATCACGCTGAACTTCGGCAACCAGCCGGAGCCGCTGAAGATCCCGTTCGATGCGCTGCGTACCTTCGTGGACCCCTCCGTCGAATTCGGCCTGCGCTTCGAGACGCAGGACAGCGACGACGACGAGGATGAGGACGCCGAGGCCGACGCCGAATACCAGCTGGACGCCGAGGATGACGGCGACGACACGCCCCCGTCGGGCGGCGCCGATGTCGTGCGCCTGGACCGCTGGCGGAAATAGCGCCATGACCATGCGCGGCCTGTCGGCCTTTCCGATCACGCCGACCGACGCCGCGGGCCACCCCCTGCCCGCCGACCTGCGCCGCCTGATCCTGCGCCTTGCGCGGGCGGGCGTGGACAGCATCGGCGTGCTGGGATCGACGGGCGGCTATGCCTATCTGGAGGCCGACCAGCGCCGGAAGGTTCTGGAGACCGCGCTGGACGCCGCCGGCGGCAGGGTGCCGGTGATCGCGGGCGTGGGCGCGCTGCGCAGTGACACCTCGGCCGCGCTGGCGCGTCATGCGGCAGATGCGGGGGCGACGGGCCTGCTGTTGGCGCCGATGTCCTACACCCCCCTGACCGAGGATGAGGTCTTTGGGCATTTCGAAACCGTCGCAGGGGCGTCGGACCTGCCGATCTGCATCTACAACAATCCATCGACCACGCATTTCACCTTTTCGCCCGCGCTGATCGCCCGGCTGGCGTCGCTGCCGACCGTCACGGCGGTCAAGATGCCGCTGCCCGCGGGCGGGAACTTCGCGGGCCAGATCGCGGCCCTGCGCACCGATCTGCCGCCCGATTTCGCCATCGGCTACAGTGGCGACTGGGGCTGTCCCGACGCGCTTTTGAACCATGCCGACGGCTGGTTCAGCGTGGCGGCGGGCCTGTGGCCCGACCAGACGCTGACCCKGGCCTGCGCCGCCCGTGCGGGCGACCGGCCCGAAACGGCCCGCTGGCAGGCCCGGTTCCAGCCGATGTGGGACCTGTTCCAAGCCCATGGCAGCCTGCGGGTCGTTCATGCCTGCGCCCGGCTGATGGACCTGACCGACGCGCAGCCGCCCCGACCGATCCTGCCCCTGCCCGACGCATTGACCCCGCGCCTGCGCGCGGCAATGCATGCGCTGGACGACTGAAGGGGCTGTTTGCGCCAGCATACCGTTGCATACGAATTGCGCCCGATGGCCCGGACCGCTACAACCCGCCCCGAAACCGTGAGGGAGCGACCCGATGACCAAGACCCGCACCGAAACCGACAGCTTCGGCCCGCTGGAGGTTGACGCCTCGAAATACTGGGGCGCGCAGACGCAGCGTTCGATCATCAACTTCCCGATTGGCTGGGAACGCCAGCCGGTGCCGATCATCCGCGCCCTGGGCGCGATCAAGCTGGCCGCCGCCCGGGTGAACCGCGCCTCGGGCGACCTGCCCGCCGATCTGGCCGATGCGATGGAGCAGGCCGCGACCGAGGTGTTCCAGGGCAAGTTCGACGACAACTTCCCGCTGGTCGTCTGGCAGACCGGGTCCGGCACCCAGTCGAACATGAACGCCAACGAGGTGATCAGCAACCGCGCGATCGAGATCATGGGCGGAGAGATGGGGTCCAAGAAACCCGTCCACCCGAATGACCATTGCAACATGGGCCAGTCGTCGAACGACACCTTCCCGACCGCGATGCATGTGGGCATCGCCATGCTGGCGCGCGACACGCTGCTGCCGGGTCTGGAGAAGCTGGCCGCCGCGCTGGAGGCCAAGTCGGCCGAGTTCAAGGGCATCATCAAGATCGGCCGCACCCACACCCAGGATGCGACGCCGCTGACCCTGGGTCAGGAATTCGGCGGCTATGCCCATCAGGTCCGCAAGGGGATCGAGCGGGTCAAGGCCTGCCTGCCCGACATCTATGAGTTGGCCCAGGGCGGCACGGCCGTCGGCACCGGCCTGAACACCAAGAAGGGCTGGGACACCGCCATCGCCGCGGAAATCGCCAAGATCACCGACCTGCCCTTCGTCACCGCGCCGAACAAGTTCGAGGCGCTGGCCGCCCATGACGCGATGGTCATGTTCTCGGGCGCGCTGAAGACGGTGGCCGGATCGCTGTTCAAGATCGCCAACGACATGCGCCTGCTGGGGTCGGGGCCGCGTTCGGGTCTGGGCGAACTGATCCTGCCCGAGAACGAGCCCGGATCGTCGATCATGCCGGGCAAGGTAAACCCGACCCAGGCCGAGGCGCTGACCATGGTCTGCGCACATGTGATGGGCAACGACGCCGCCGTGGGCTTTGCCGGGTCGCAGGGGCATTTCGAGCTGAACGTCTACAACCCGATGATGTCCTACAACGTGCTGCAATCCATGCAGCTTCTGGGCGATGCGGCGTCCAGCTTCACCGACAACATGGTCGTGGGCACCCAGGCCAACGTAAAGCGCATCGACCAGCTGATGCGCGAATCGCTGATGCTGGTGACGGCGCTGGCGCCCACCATCGGCTATGACAACGCCACCAAGGTCGCCAAGACCGCGCACAGGAACGGCACGACGCTGCGCGAGGAGGCCATCGCCCTGGGCTTCGTCGACGGAGAGACCTTCGACCGCGTCGTCCGCCCCGAGGACATGATCAGCCCCAAGGGCTGACCCTCTTGACCCAAGGCCGGGGGGCGCGCCACAGTGGCGCGCCCTTCGTCGTTTCAGGGACCGCCATGACCCGCATCATCAACCTGCGCCAGGCCCGCAAGGCCCGCGACCGCGACGCCAAGCGTGCCAAGGGCGACGCGAACGCCGCCCTGCACGGAGAGGCCAAGCCGCTGCGCGACGCGCGCCAGGCCGAACGCGACCGCGCGGCCCGCGTGCTGGACGCGCATCGGCGCGACACGTCCGACGAATGATCGACCTGCCCGCCATGACGCCGCCGCTGAAGCGGTCGGTGACCATCGACGGGCACCGCACGTCGGTGTCGCTGGAAGATGCGTTCTGGAAGGCGCTGGCGACCCAGGCCGCGGCGCGCGACCTGACCCGCGCCGCGCTGATCGGACAGATCGACCATGCCCGGCCGCCGCAGATCGGGCTGGCCACGGCCCTGCGCCTTTATGTGCTGTCCACCCTGCAGGCGCAGGATCCCTGACCCGCCCTTCGGTCAGTCAGCCGCCTGGCCCCGCAGGTCGGGCAGGACGTGGTCGCGGAACTGCTCCCGCAGGGTCAGCTTGCTAATCTTGCCGGTCGCCGTCAGGGGCATCTCGTCGACATAGACGACGTCATCGGGCAGCTGCCAGCTGGCCAGATGCGCGCCCAGATGGGACCGCATCTCCTCCAGCCCAGGTCGGGCGGCCCCCTTGGGCTTGATCACCAGCAGCGGGCGTTCATCCCATTTCGGATGGGGCAGCGCGATGACCGCGCATTGCGCCACGTCCGGATGGGCGACTGCCAGGTTCTCGACGTCGATCGAACTGATCCATTCGCCACCCGACTTGATCAGGTCCTTGGCCCGGTCGCGAAGCGTCAGGATGCCGTCGGCGCTGATCGAGGCGATGTCGCCTGTCCCGAACCAGCCGTCGGCGTCGATGGCGCGCGCCGTCGCACCGGCATTGTCGTGATAACCGGCGGCCACGGTGTTGCCGCGCACGAACAGCTCTCCCATGGCCTGGCCGTCATGAGGCTGGCGGGTGCCCGCGTCGTCCACGATCTTCATCTCGACACCGAACACCCGCCGCCCCTGCGCCTGCTTCAGCGCCATGCGCCGGTCGAACGGCAGATCGCGCTGCGCCGGCGTCAGCGACCCCTGGCTGCCCAGCGGAGAGGTCTCGGTCATGCCCCAGGCGTGGTTCACGTCGATGCCCAGACGTTCAAAGCCCTCGGTCAGGCTGCGGGGCATCGCGCTGCCGCCGACGACGATGTGGCGCAGCGCCGCGGGCTTGGCCCCGCGGGACTGGATCTCGGCGAACAGCCCCTGCCAGATGGTGGGCACGCCCCAGGCGCTTTCGACGCCCTCGGCCTGGCACAGGTCCCACAGGCTGGCTCCGTCCAGCGCCGGGCCGGGCATGATCAGGCTGGCCCCGATCAGCGGGGCCGTGAAGGGCAGACCCCAGGCGTTGACGTGAAACAGCGGCACCACCGGCAGGATGCGCGGCTGCGGTCCCAGGTCCGGGCCCAGCACCGCCGCCGTGGCCAGCGCGTGCAGCATGTTAGATCGGTGCGAATACAGGACGCCCTTGGGATCGCCCGTCGTCCCGGACGTATAGCACAGGCCCGATGCGGTCGTTTCCGGAAAATCCGGCCAGACCCGCTCGGTCGGCTGCCCCGCCAGCAGGTCCTCATAGCACAGCGCATCCAACGTCGTCTGCGGCATGTGCACCGCGTCGGTCATGACGACACAGCGCATGGACGGCAGGCGGTCCTGCAGCTTTTCCAGCAGCGGCACGAAGCTCAGGTCAGTGAACAGCAGCCGGTCGCCCGCGTGATGCGCGATGAAGACCATTTGGTCGGCCGACAGCCGCGGGTTGATCGTGTGGCAGACCGCTCCGATGGACGGCACGGCGTGATAGATTTCCAGATGGCGGTGCCCGTTCCAGGCCAGCGTCGCGACCCGGTCGCCAGGCGCCACGCCCAAACCCTCCAGCGCGAAGGACAGCTGGACCGCGCGGGCACGGATCTGGGCCCAGCTCTGTCGGTGCAGGTCTCCCTCGACCCGGCGCGACACGATCCGCGCTTCGGGAAAGCTCTCGGCGGCGAAATCCAGAAGCCCGCTTTGCAGCAGCGAGCGGTGCATCATCAGACCGTCCATGACGTCTCCTCCATCATGGCGCCATGATGACGCGATTGCCGGGCGTTTCAACCCGCCCGGCGCGATGGTGCCGCAGGGTCAGCGGGCACTGACATGGGTCGAGGTCAGGTCCAGCAGCACCGCCCCGTCCGCATCGGTGACCTGCGTGCGCACGGTCGAGATGCGACGCCCGCGCCGCATCCAGGATGCCAGCGCGGTCAGAACCCCGTCGCGGCGGTTGGTCAGCAGCTGGGCGTTCAGCGTGATCGCCACGGGAAAGTTGTCCATGCCCTCCTGCGGCTGCTCTCCGCCCAGGACCAAGTTCGTCGCGACCACGTCCGCGAACCAGACCAGCGCGCCCGCATGGATGGTTCCGAACGGGTTCAGGATGCCCGCGGTCACGGTCATCTCTCCGGTGGCTTCCTGCTCGTTCACGCCGGTGATCTCGAACTCGATCTGTCCGGCAAAGCTGTGATCCGTCATCCCCCAAGTCCCTTCGTTAGAGGCGGGCATCCCGCCTTTTGTCGTTCCCCGGCCCTAGCGGGTCAGCCGCGCGATCAGGGATGAGGTGTCCCACCGGCCGCCGCCCATCGCCTGCACATCCTTGTAGAACTGGTCGACCAGTGCCGTGACCGGCAGCGCCGCACCCAGCTGGTCCCCTGCCTGCAGGCAGATCGCCAGATCCTTCCGCATCCAGTCGACGGCGAACCCGTGTTCGAATTCGCCGCGATGCATGGTCGCATGACGGTTGACCATCTGCCAACTGCCGGCCGCACCCTGACTGATCACCTCGACGACATCGGCCACGTCCAGCCCCGCCTTCTGCGCGAATGCCAGCGATTCCGACAGCGCCTGAACCAACCCCGCGATCGCGATCTGGTTGCACATCTTGGTCATCTGTCCCGCGCCCACATCGCCCATCCGGCGACAGATCTTGGCATAGGCATCGATGACCGGCGCGGCGCGATCGAAATCCGCGACCGTGCCCCCGCACATGATCGACAGCTGGCCGTTTTCGGCCCCCGCCTGACCGCCGGATACGGGTGCATCGACATAGCCGATGCCCGCCTCTGCCGCCGCCTGCGCGAGCTCCTCCGTCACCTTGGCCGAGACCGTGGTGTGATCGACGAAGACCGCACCCTGCGCCATGCCCGCGAATGCCCCGTCGGGCCCCAGGCATACCTGGCGCAGGTCGTTGTCATTGCCCACGCAGCACATCACCAGATCCGCGCCCTGCGCCGCCTCGCGCGGGGTCGCGGCGGAGGCGCCGCCGTGCCGGCCGACCCAGGCCTCGGCCTTGGCCGGGCTGCGGTTGAACACCGTCACCTGATGTCCCGCCGCGGCCAGATGCCCGGCCATCGGAAAGCCCATCACGCCCAGTCCCAGAAACGCCGTCTTGGCCATGCAAATCTCCCTCGGGTCGCTGCCCGTCGCGCGGGGGTGCGTTGAAATGCCCGCGCGCCTGTCCTATGCAACACACCACCATCCATGCGCGGCAGGGTCAACCCGTGCCGCGCCCCCGGCCAAGGACCTGCCCGCACATGCTGACCTTGTTTCGCTGGCTTCTGCGGCTGACCATCGCGCTGATCGTCCTGGCGGTTCTGTCCGCCGTGCTGGTCTGGTATTTTGCCGTGCGGTCCCTGCCCGACTATACCGCCAGCTATCCGGTGACGGGCATCACCGCCCCGGTCGAGATCGTGCGCTCGACCGAGAATGTGCCGCACATCTTCGGCAAGACCGACGCGGACGTGTTCTTTGCCCTGGGCCTGGCCCATGCGCAGGACCGGCTGTTCCAGATGACCCTGCTGCGCCGCGCGGCGCAGGGCCGGCTGGCCGAGGTCCATGGCCCTCGCGCCCTGCCCGCCGACGACCTGATCCGCAGGCTGGGCCTGCAGCGCGCGGCTCAGGCTTCGCTGGAGGTGCAGGACGACGACACCCTTGCGGCGCTGCAGGCCTATGCCGACGGGGTGAACCAGTGGATCCGCATCGTCAACGACGGTGCGATGGGGCGCGGCGCGCCCGAATTCTTCCTGTTCCCGGATGTCATCACCTTCTGGCAGCCCGCCGATTCGCTGGCGATCCTGAAGCTGATGGCGGCGGCCGGCACCGATTCCGCGGGAGAAGAAATCCTGCGCGCCCGGCTGGCCCTGGCCTGGCCCGAACGCGGCATGCAGATCGTCGACCGGGCCGGCATACCTGCCGCCCTGCCCGACTATGCGGGGCTGTTTCCCGGTGCCCGCCTTGGTGCGCCCGAACGGCGCCTGGACCCGCAGGCGGATTACGACCCGCTTGGCTTCCTGCGCCCCGAACAGGCGCTTGGCGGCAATGCCTTCGGCGCCGAGGCGCAGCGGACGGCCGCGGGGGCCGCGCTGCTGGCCAACGACCTGCATGCCGGGCTGACGGTCCCGTCGCTGTACTATTTGGCACGGTTGGAGCTGGAAGGCGGCGGGGTGATCGGGGCCACGGTGCCCGGCATGCCGCTGGTCCTGTCCGGGCGCAATCCGACGCTGTCCTGGGCGCTTACGCCTCTGGACCTGGACGTGGCCGACATCGCCATAGAGGAGGTCCAGCCTGGCAACACCGACCGCTATCGCGGCACGCAGGGCTGGACGGAGTTCCGGACCCGGACCGAGGTGATCCGCGTGCTGGACGCGCCCCCCCAAACCATCACCCTGCGGGAGACGCAGAACGGCCCCGTCGTCCCGGGCCTGGACCCGGGGCTGCGCGACGTGACGCCCATCGGGCATGTCCCGTCGCTGCGCTGGACGGGGCTGTCGCAGCGCGACCGCACGATGTCCGCGCTGATGGCGCTGATGCGGGCCGGCGACGCCGATCAGGCGACCCGCGCCCTGGCCGACGTGGTCGCCCCGGCGCTGGACGTGACCTTGGCGCAGGGAGAGACGGTCACCCGGCTGGCCGCAGGTGCGGCACCCCAGCGGGCCGACGACCATCCGACCAAGGGCGCGTTGCCCTCGCCCGGCTGGCTGACCGAAACCGCATGGCAGGGCACCGTGTCGCTGGCGACCCAGGCGCGTCGCCCGCAGGACGGCCTTGCCCTCGCGACGGAGGAGCCGGAGGCCGACGGGCTGCGTCATGACCGGCTGTCCGGGCTGCTGGGCGGGCGCGAGGTACATTCCCGCGACAGCTTTATCGCCGCACAGCTGGACGTCGTTAGCCCTGCGGCCCGCGCCCTGCTGCCGCTGGTGGGGGCGAACCTGTGGTTCACTGGCGATCCGGCGGCGCCCGGCACCCCGGAACGCCAGCGTCAGGACGCCCTGACCCTGCTGGCCGAATGGGACGGCGCCATGAACGAGCACCTGCCTGAACCCCTGATCTATGCCGCCTGGATGGGCGCGCTGCAGGACCGCTTGGTCCGGGACGAGCTGGGGCCGCTGGCCGACGACCTGATCCGCCTGCAACCGCATTTCATCGACGCGGTGTTCCGCGATCGCGACGGTGCCGCCGCCTGGTGCGACGTGGTCCAAAGCGCCGCGACCGAGGATTGCGCGACCATTGCCCGCCAGTCGCTGGACCGCGCCATCCTGGACCTGACCGCCGAATACGGTCCCGACGTGACCAGCTGGCGGTGGGGCGACGCGCATCAGGCGCGTCACGTGCATCCGGGCCTGGGCGCGCTGCCCGCGCTTGGCTGGATCATGAACATCACCCAGTCGATCTCAGGCGGAGAGTTCACCGTGGCCCGCACCGGCATGATCGGCACCGGCGACGACCCCTATCAGGCGATCGGCGGGGCCGGCTATCGCAGCGTGATCGACCTGGCGGACCCGGACAGTTCGGTGTTCATCACCTCGACCGGACAGTCGGGTCATCCGCTGTCGCGCCATTACGACGACCTGGCTGGCCTGTGGCGGCGGGGCGAATACATCGGCATGTCATTGGACCCCGACCTGGCCCGCGCCGCGGCCGCGGGCATCACCACGCTGACACCGGCCGACTGACGAGAAAAGGGGGCGAAACCGCCCCCCCTTCATTCCCGTGTTCCAACCGTAATCAGAAGTGGATGGCGCGCCCGTATGCGTCCAGCACGGATTCGTGCATCATTTCCGACAGGGTGGGATGTGGGAAGACCGTCTCCATCAGGTCCTGTTCGGTCGTCTCAAGCTGGCGCCCGATGACATAGCCCTGGATCAGTTCGGTCACCTCGGCGCCGACCATGTGCGCCCCCAGCAGCTCGCCCGTCTTGGCGTCGAAGATGGTCTTGATCATGCCTTCCGGTTCCCCAAGCGCGATGGCCTTGCCGTTGCCGACGAAGGGGAAGCGGCCGACCTTGATGTCCAGCCCCTGCTCCTTGGCCTTGGCCTCGGTCAGGCCCACCGATGCGACCTGGGGGTGGCAATAGGTGCAGCCCGCGATGCTGCCCGGCTTGATCGCATGGGGGTGCTTGCCCGCGATCAGCTCGGCCACCATCACGCCCTCATGGCTGGCCTTGTGCGCCAGCCAAGGTGCGCCGGCCAGATCGCCGATGGCATAGACGCCCTCGACCCCGGTGCGGCAGTATTCGTCCGTGATGACATGGGTGCGATCGACCTTGATCCCGGCCTCCTCCAGGCCCAGCCCCTCGGTGTTGCCGACGATGCCCACGGCGGAAATCACCGTGTCGAACTCCTGCGTCTCGACCTTGCCGCCGACCTCGATATGGGCGGTGACGGTCGAGCCCTTGCGGTCCAGCTTCTTGACCGCAGCCTTTTCCATGATCGTCATGCCCTGCTTGACGAACTGCTTCTTCGCAAAGGCGCTGATCTCGGCATCCTCGACGGGCAAGACGCGGTCCATGACCTCGACCACGGTGGTCTTGGCGCCCAGCGTGTTGAAGAAGCTGGCGAATTCGATGCCGATGGCGCCCGATCCGATGACCAGCAGCTTCTTCGGCATATGCGGCGGGACCAGCGCGTGCTTGTAGTTCCAGACCAGCTTGCCGTCCGGCTCCAGCCCAGGCAGCTCGCGCGCCCGCGCGCCGGTGGCCAGCACGATGGATTTCGCGGTCACCTCCTCGGTGCCCTTGTCAGTCTTGACGGTGACCTTCCCCTTGCCGGCCAGCTTGGCCTCACCCATGATCACCGTCACCTTGTTCTTCTTGAACAGGTGGCCGATGCCGCCGGACAGCTGCTTGGCAACGCCGCGCGACCGCTTCACGACCGCGTCCAGGTCATAGCCCAGCCCCTCGGCCTTCAGCCCGAATTCCTTGGCCCGGTGCATCAGGTGATAGACCTCTGCGGAGCGCAGCATGGCCTTGGTCGGGATGCAGCCCCAGTTCAGGCAGATGCCGCCCAGATGCTCGCGTTCGATGCAGGCCACCTTCAGGCCCAGCTGCGCGCCCCGGATCGCGGCCACATAGCCGCCCGGCCCTGCGCCGATCACCACCAAGTCGAAATTCTGGGCCATCGGGTCCCCCGCTGATGAATTATAGTTCAGCGTTAAACCATTTGCCCCAAGGCGGCAAGCGGGCGGTCAGGTCGCAGGCTGGGGCGACGGGTCGTCCGACTGCGCCTCCTCCAGCACCGCGTCGACCGCCAGGGGGGTCGCATTGGGCGTGATGACAGCAAAGCTGCCCTGTTCGTCCGGGGTCAGGGCACGACGCTGAGTGGTGCGCCATCCCGCATAGGCCGTCAGCAGCGCCAGCAGGACGCCCATGTAGACCCAGTACCCGTCGGGCCCGATGATACCCATCATCCAGCCGGTGATGATCGGCCCGCCCATGCTGCCGATGCCATAGATGAACAGAAGACCCGCCGATGCCGACGCCATGTCGGACTGATCCAGATAGTCGTTTGTATAGGCCAAGAGCAGCGCATAGACCGGGTTCGCGACCCCGCCCATGATAGCCCCAGCGATGACCAGGCCAAGGGTTCCGGGCTGTGCCGCGACGGTCACCAGACCGCACAGCCCGCCGATGGCGGACATGCCCAGGACCAGCTTGCGCCGGTCATAGCGGTCCGAAATCCAGCCGATCGGATATTGCAGGACCAGGCCCCCCGCATAGATCGCGGCCACGAACAGGCTGATCTGCGCCACCGACAGCCCGATCTGGGCGCCCCAGACCGACGACATGCCCGACAGGACCGAGAACACGCCCCCGATCAGGAAGATCCCCACGCAGCCCAGCGGCGATGCCTTGTACAGCTTTGCAAAGGACATCCGCTTGATCGTCTGGAACTGCGGCGCGGGCTGGGCCGACAGCAGGATCGGCGTGAAGGCCAGCGACACCAGCACCGACGGGATGATGAACAACAGATAGCCCGCCGGGCTGCTGACGTTCAGCAGGGCCTGCGCGATCACGATGCCCAGCAACTGCACGATCATGTAGAGCGACAGCGCCTGGCCGCGGTTCTCGTTCGTGGAGCCGGCGTTCAGCCAGCTTTCCGCCGTGACATAGACTCCGCAGAAGCAGAACCCGATCAGGAACCGAAGGACCGTCCAGCTGATCCAGTGGGGCTCGACCGCGAACAGGACCAGCACGGCGCTGATCAGCGACCCCAGGGCGGCAAAGACGCGGACATGGCCGACGTTCTTGATCAGGTCCGGCACGGTCAGGCTGCCCAGCAGGAACCCGCCGTAATAGCTGGCCATGACGATGGACATCTGGAAGGTCGGGATGCCCTCGATCCCGCCGCGGATGCCCAGCAGGGTGCCCTGCATGCCGTTGCCGACCATCAGCAGAAGGATGCCAAGCAGCAGCGGCCATGTGGTGCGCAACACCGAAATCATCGCGGGTCTCGTCTTGTTCAGGGGCGTGGGGGCGGAATGCCCGACCTATGCCCGACGGGGCCCCGATGCCAGCAGGAAACCGACCTCAGGGGATCAGCAGCGACGCGTCGCCATAGCTGAAGAAACGATAGCCCCGTTCGACCGCATGTCCATAGATTTCCCGGATTTTCTCGGACCCCATCAGGGCCGAAACCAGCATCAGCAGCGTGGATTTGGGCAGGTGAAAGTTCGTCATCAGCCCGTCGGTCACCCGGAATTGATAACCGGGATAGATGAAGATGTCGGTCGTGCCCCGGAACGGCGCGATCCGCCCGACCCGGGGGGCGGCCGATTCGATCAGGCGCAGGGCGGTGGTGCCCACCGGGATCACCCGGCGGCCCTCCGCCTTGGCACGGTTGATCGCCTCGGCGGCCTCGGGGGACACCTCTCCCCATTCGGCGTGCATCCGGTGGGTGGTGACGTCGTCGACCTTGACCGGAAGGAACGTCCCCGCCCCCACGTGCAGGGTCACATGCACGAACTGGACGCCCTGCGCCGCCAGCGTCTCCAGCAGGGGGGCGTCGAAATGCAGGCTGGCCGTGGGGGCCGCGACCGCGCCCTGCCGCGCGGCCCAGACCGTCTGATAGTCGTCGCGGTCCTGGTCGTCCGGCGCCCGCAGCGCCGCGATATAGGGCGGCAAGGGCATCGCCCCCACCTGTTGCAGCGCCGCATCGAACGCATCACCCGTGGCGTCGAACACCAAGCGCAGGCCGGTCGCGGTCATCTCGGCCACGGTGGCGGACAGGGTGTCGCCGAACCGGATTACCTCGCCCACGCGCAGCTTGCGCAGCGGCTTGGCCAGCGCCTGCCAGCCTTCGGCGGCGGGTTCCAGCAGCGTGACCTCGATCCGCGCCACGGCCTCGCCCTGCGGGGTCTGGCGGGCGCGGGTGCCGGTCAGGCGGGCGGGAATGACCTTGGTGTCGTTCAGCACCAGCAGGTCGCCGGGGCGCAGGATCTGCGGCAGATCGCCCACATGGCGATCGGTGATGGCCCCGCCTTCCGCCAGCAGCAGACGTGCGGAACTGCGCGGCTTGGCGGGCCGCGTGGCGATCAGGTCGGCGGGCAGGTCGAAATCGAAATCGGACAGCTTCATGGCACGGGGTTTTGCGGCCCGCCCGCGCCCGCGTCAAGCAGCCGTGATGCCAAAGCGAAAACGTCGGACTTTACAAGCCCGACAGAATTGGTAAGTCTCCGCCCGACAGGAGCCCGCCATGATCGTCTGCCACTGCGCCATGATCTCGGATCACGACATCCGCGCCGCCATCGACTGGATGCGCGCGGCGGATGCCCAGACCATCATCACGCCGGGCAAGATCTATCACGCCCTGGGCAAGCGCGCCGATTGCGGGGGCTGCATGCCGCTGTTTCTGGACACCATGCGCGCGTGCGATAAGCTGGGCGTCGCACCGCCGATTTTGCGGGCCAGAACCGACAGCAAGAAGGATGCCACCCATGAAGGGCGACGCCAAGGTCATCGAGTATCTCAACGCCGCACTGCGCTCTGAGCTGACGGCGGTCAGCCAGTACTGGCTGCATTATCGTCTGCAGGAGGATTGGGGCTTCGGCAAGATCGCGGCCAAGTCGCGCGCCGAATCCATCGAGGAGATGAACCACGCCGACAAGCTGATCCAGCGGATCATCTTTCTGGAGGGTCATCCCAACCTGCAGCGTCTGGACCCGTTGCGAATCGGACAGACCCTGCGCGAGACGCTGGACAGCGATCTGGCTGCAGAACATGACGCGCGCACGCTGTACATCGAGGCGCGCGACCATTGTGATGCCGTTGGCGACTATCCCAGCAAGATGCTGTTCGAGGAGCTGATCCAGGACGAGGAAGGCCATATCGACTTCCTAGAGACGCAGATCCACCTATTCGAGACGATCGGCGCCCAGAACTATGGCCAGCTGAACGCCAAGTCCGCTGACGAGGCCGAATAGGCCCTCAGCCCAGCCAGTCGCGGGCGATGGCGGGCAGCTGGTCGAAATGCGCCAGCAGAACCTCGGGCGCCAGGCGAGAGATCGCCTCGCCCTCGGGACCGAAGCTGACCAGTGCGACGCGCACCCCGGCAGCCGCGGCCGTCTTGCGGTCGGTCTCGGTATCGCCCACCAGGAAGGACTGCGCGACGGTGCCGCCCGCGCCCTCGACGGCGGCCTGATAGGGGCGCGGGTCGGGCTTGCGCACCGGCAGCGTGTCCGCGCCGATCATGGCGCCGAACCGGTCGCGGATGCCCAGTTCGCGCAGCAGCGTCTCGGCCAGGGCCTCGGGCTTGTTGGTGCAGACGGCCAGGCGGTGCCCGTCGGCGGCCAGACGGTCCAGCGCCGCCTCGACCCCCGGATACAGCTGCGTGTGCACGGCGATCGCCGCACCGTAATGGGACAGCAGGCTGTCGAAATCCTCATCCTCGGCACCGGGGGGCAGCAGCGTGTCGCTCGACATCCGGCCATAGCCCGCCCGCAGCATCGCCCGTCCGCCATGAAACGCGATCAGCGCATCCGCGACCGGGTCCAGCAGGTCGCCCAGGCCCCGCGCGCGAAAGCACGCATTCGCCGCCGCGACCAGATCGCCCGACGTATCCGCCAGCGTTCCGTCCAGATCGAAGACCACCGTACCCGCCATGCGCCATCCCCCGTGGAAATGTTCGGAAAACAAAGGTGACCGCGCCGGGCCTTTCCAGCGCGTCCCGCCCCGATTAGAACGCCATGAAGAAAAAGCAAACAGGCGATGGGGGCGGTGATGTCGGAAGCTGGATTGGCGGTCGTGGTTCTGGCGGCGGGACAGGGCAGCCGGATGCAATCGGACCTGCCCAAGGTCCTGCACCGTCTTGGCGGGGTGCCGCTGGTCGGGCATGCGCTGCGCGCGGCGCGCAACCTGCAGCCCGAACAGATCGTGGTCGTGACGGGCCACGGCGCGGACGCCGTCGCCCGGGCGGTGGCCAAGCTGGACCCCGAGGCCGCGACCGTGCTGCAGGCCGAACAGCTGGGCACCGGGCACGCCGTGCGCCAGGCACTGCCCAGCCTGGAAGGATTTGAGGGACGGGTGATCATCCTTTATGGTGACACCCCCTTCATCGCCCAGGACACGCTGGACGAACTGGCAGCCCACCCCGCCGATCTGGTCGTTCTGGGCTTCGAGGCGGACGATCCCGGCCGCTATGGGCGGCTGGTCGTCACCGACCGCGGGCTGGAGCGTATCGTCGAGTACAAGGACGCCGACGCCGCGACCCGCGAGATCGTGCTGTGCAATTCCGGCGTCATGGCGCTGCAGGCCGATCTGTTGCGCCGCCTGATCATGGGCCTGGGCAACGACAATGCCGCGGGCGAGTACTATCTGACCGACCTGGTGGCCCTGGCCCGCGCCGAGGGGCGCCGCGCCGACGTCGTGATCTGCGACGAGGCCGAGACGCTTGGCATCAATACCCGCGCCGAACTGGCAGCAGCCGAGGCCGCCTTCCAGGCCCGTGCCCGTGCGGCCCTGATGGAAGACGGGGTGACCCTGACCGATCCGGCCAGCGTCTTTTTGGCGCTGGACACGGTTATCGGGCGCGACGCCGTGATCGGGCCGAACGTCGTCTTCGGCCCCGGCGTGACGGTGGAATCGGGCGCCGAGATCCTGCCCTTTTGCCATCTGGAGGGTTGTCATGTCAGTGAAGGGGCCACCGTCGGACCCTTTGCCCGTCTGCGCCCCGGCGCCGAATTGGGCACGGATGTCCATGTCGGCAACTTCGTCGAGATCAAGAACGCCGTCCTGGACGAGGGCGTCAAGGTCGGCCATCTGACCTATCTGGGCGACGCCCATGTGGGCGAGCACACGAATATTGGCGCTGGCACCATCACCTGCAATTACGACGGCGTCTCCAAGCATCGGACCACGATCGGCCCGCGCGCCTTCATCGGCAGCGACACGATGCTGGTGGCCCCCGTCCATGTCGGCGCGGACGCCATGACCGGATCGGGCAGCACCATCACCGAGGACATCCCGGACGGCGCCCTGGCCATTGGCCGGGCCCGCCAGGTCACGAAACCGGGCCTGGCGACCCGCCTGATGGCGGCGCTGCGGCTGAAGAAGGAGGCGCGCTGATGTGCGGCATCATCGGAATCCTGGGCAACCACGAGGTGTCCCCGCAGCTGGTCGATGCGCTGAAGCGGCTGGAATACCGCGGCTATGACAGCGCCGGCGTGGCGACCGTGGACGCGACCGGACAGCTGTCGCGCCGGCGCGCGGTGGGCAAGCTGGTCAACCTGTCGGACCTGCTGGTCCATCGGCCGCTGACGGGGCATGCGGGTATCGGACACACGCGATGGGCCACCCATGGCGCCGCGACCGAGGTCAACGCCCATCCTCATCAGTCCGGCCCCGTCGCCGTCGTCCATAACGGCATCATCGAGAACTTTCGCGAACTGCGCGCCGAACTGGCCGATCGGGGCATCATGCCAGAATCGCAGACGGACACCGAAACCGTCGCGCTCCTGACCGCGCATCACCTGGATCAGGGCCTGTCGCCGGTGGAGGCCGCCCGTGCCACGCTGGCCCGCCTGCAGGGGGCCTTTGCGCTGGCCTTCCTGTTCCAGGATCAGCCCGACCTGCTGATCGCGGCCCGCAAGGGCAGCCCGCTGGCCGTGGGCCATGGCGACAAGGAGATGTATCTTGGTTCGGACGCGGTGGCGTTGGCGCCCTTCACGGACCGCATCACCTATCTGGAGGATGGCGACCACGCCGTTCTGACACGCGCGGGCGTGCAGATCTGGGACGCGGAGGGCCACCAGGTCCACCGCGCCACCGCCCGCATCGATGTCGGCGCGACCGTCATCGACCGTGCCGGGCACCGTCACTTCATGGCCAAGGAAATCGCCGAACAGCCGGTGGTGATCGGCGACGTGCTGAACCATTACGTCAAGGGCGACCGCATCGTCCTGCCGGACGGCCTGGATTTCGCGGACCTGGACCGGGTGACCCTGGTCGGCTGCGGCACCGCGCATCTGGCGGGGCATGTGGCGAAATACTGGTTCGAACAGCTGGCGGGCCTGCCCTGCGACATCGATGTCGCCTCCGAATTCCGCTATCGCGAACCGCCCTTGTCGGATCGCAGCCTGTTCATCGCCGTCAGCCAGTCCGGAGAGACGGCGGATACGCTGGCCGCCCTGCATTATGCCCGCGGCAAGGTCGCGCGGACCGTGGGGCTGGTGAACGTGGGCACGTCGGCCATCGCGCGCGACGCCGACATGGCGTTGCCAACCCTGGCGGGGATCGAGGTCAGCGTGGCATCGTCCAAGGCCTTCACCTGCCAGCTGGCCGTGCTGGCCGTGCTGACGCTGAAGGCGGCGCATGACCGTGGTCGGCTCGACGATGCCGCCCTGACGGCCCATCTGCGCGACCTGCGCGCCATCCCCGCGCTGCTGGCGCAGGCGCTGGCCCTGTCGGACGACTGCCGGATGCAGGCCGACTGGCTGGCGCAGGCCCGCGACGTCCTTTATCTGGGCCGGGGCGCATTGTACCCCGTCGCGCTGGAAGGCGCGCTCAAGCTCAAGGAGCTAAGTTATATCCACGCCGAGGGCTATGCCTCCGGAGAGCTGAAGCACGGCCCCATCGCGCTGATCGACGGCGACGTGCCGGTGGTGGTGCTGGCGCCGCATGACGCGCTGTTCGACAAGACCATCTCGAACATGCAGGAGGTGATGGCCCGTCACGGCCAGGTCCTGCTGATTTCGGACGCGGCGGGGATTGCGGCGGCGGGCGACGGCATCACCGCCAGCCTGGCCCTGCCCACCGGCGGCGGAGTGTTCCAGCCGATTCTCTATGCCGTGCCGATGCAGTACCTTGCCTATCACACGGCGGTCGCCAAGGGCACCGATGTCGATCAGCCCCGCAACCTGGCAAAATCCGTCACCGTGGAATGAAAAAGGCCCGCTTCGGCGGGCCTTTCCTTACAGACGGCGAAAGGTCACGTAATGGGGCGGACGCCCCTCGCGCAGGGCCTTCTGCTCGTAACGGGTGCTGATCCAGTCGTCCCATGCGACAGCGGTGTCGTCGAGCGTCTCGAACCCGGCGGGCGGTACCTCCTCGCGGGTCTGACGGATATAGTCCGGGATGTCGCTGGCGACGCGAAAGATCCCGCCGGGGCGCATCACGCGGGCCAGGGGGCGCAGGTGTTCGGGCGTCACGAACCGCCGCCGATGGTGGCGCGCCTTGGGCCAGGGATCCGGATACATCAGGAAGGCGCGCTCGACGCTGGCATCGGGCAGCACATCCATCAGGTCGCGCGCATCGCCCGGGTGGACGCTGACATTCGTCACGCCCGCCGCCCGGATCTTGCCCAGCAGCATCGCGACGCCGTTGATAAACGGCTCGCATCCGATGATGTTGATGTCGGGATAGGTGGCGGCCATGTGGACCATGTGCTCGCCACCGCCAAAGCCCACCTCAAGCCAGACGGGACGGTCGTTGCCGAAGATCGCGGCAGGATCGACCGGGGTGCGTTCCGGGTTGTCCTGCAGGGTGATGCCGCGGGGCCGCAGCTCGCCCAGGTCCTCGGACAGATAACCCTTCTGGCTCTGCCGCAGGGTCTTGCCGTGCCGCCGTCCATAGAAGTTGCGGCGGGGCGGGTTCGGATCAAAGCCGGATTCGGATGTGTCGCTCATGACGCCGGGCATTGCCGCAAGCGCGGTGCGGTTTCAAGCCCCCTGTGCGGCTTTGCGTCCCGCGGTGGCCGGGGGGCTTCGCACCCCCCTGACCCCCTGCGGGATGATCAAGCCTTCGCCTCCGCTCCGTGGGACATCGGGGGGTCCGGGGGGCTGGCCCCCCGGCCCGTCGCGGGACGCAAGCCTGGTTCCGGTCAGTCGGCCATCAGGCGGCTGATGCTGACGGTGACCTCGGGCTTCTTGCCGATCTCCTCCATCGCGACCTGGCGGGTGATCTTGCGGATCGCCTCGTCCATCTTGCCGTCGTCGCGCACGGTGCGGGCGTCGGCACGCTCCAGGAACTCGGACAGCTCGGCCTCGATCTGGCGGGCCAGCTCGCCGCCCGAACGGGTCCGCTCGGACAGGCCCATCAGTTCGACCCAGGCATCGGGCAGGACATTGTCGTCCTCGTCCACGATCACGCTGACCATCGCGTGCCCGTTCAGCGCCATGCGGATGCGGTCGCGCACGACCCCGTCCATCGCGCCGATCAGCAGGTTGCCGTCCAGATAGAGACGCCCCGTTTCGACTTGATCGCAGACCTTGGGGCGATCGCCCGTCAGGTCCAGCATCGTGCCGTTGGTCACGATCTCGGCGGTCATGCCCTTGGCACGGGCCAGCATCACGTGCTCGCGCAGGTGCAGGTGCTCGCCATGCATGGGGATCACGACCTTGGGCCGCAGCAGGTCGTGCATCGCCTCGATGTCGGGCCGGTTCGCGTGACCCGAGACGTGGTAGAGCCCGTCATCGGCGTCCCAGACCTCGACGCCCGCCTCGCTCAAAGCATTCATGATGCGGCCGACCGACTTCTCGTTGCCGGGAATGGTCTTGGAGCTGAAGAGGAAGCTGTCCCCCTCCTTCAGTGACAGGCCCAGATAGCGGCCACGAGACAGCTGCGCGCTGGCGGCGCGACGCTCTCCCTGGCTGCCGGTGACCAGCAGCAGGACCTTGTTGCGCGGCAGCTTGGCGGCCTCCTCGGGCCCGATCGTCTCGGGGAAATCCTTAAGGATGCCGCTGTCGAAACCCACGCTGACCATGCGCCGCATCGCGCGGCCCAACAGGCAAACCTTGCGCCCCGAAGCGCGGGCCGCATCGGCCAGCGTTTTCAGACGCGCGATATTGCTGGCAAAGGTGGTGGCCACAACCATGTTCTGCTGCGCCATGACCCATTCCAGGATCGGGGTCGCCAGAACCGCCTCGGACCGGCCGGGATGGGTCGAGAAGATGTTCGTGCTGTCGCAGGCCAGGACCTTGACGCCCTTGCCCTCGGCGGCGATCTGCGACAGGCCGACCGGATCGAAGGCGTCGCCCACGACCGGGGTCACGTCCATCTTGAAGTCGCCCGTATGCACGACCCGACCCGCAGGCGTGTCGATGATCAGCGCGCTGCTTTCCGGGATCGAATGGCTGATCGGCACGAACTGCACGCCGAAGGGGCCGACATTGGTCACGGCGGGGCGCGCCTCGGTGATGTTGACCACCTCGGTCGGCAGGCCGTGCTCTTCCATCTTCAGGCGCACCAGCGTCCCGGTGAAGCGGCGCGCATAGATCGGCACGTCCAGCCGCTTCCACAGATGCGCGATGGCGCCGATATGGTCCTCGTGGCCGTGGGTGACGAAGATCGCCTCCAGCCGGTGGCGATTCTTCTCCAGCCAGGTCAGGTCGGGCATGATCAGGTCGATCCCCGGGCTGCCCTCCATGTCGCCGAAGGTTACGCCCAGGTCCACCAGGATCAGCCGCTCCTTGCCGGGCAGGCCGTATCCATAGACATAGGCGTTCATGCCAATTTCGCCCGCTCCGCCGAGCGGCAGATAGATCAGGCGTTCAGCCATTTCCCATCTCCTTGTTAAAGTCGTGAATGAGCCGAAGCCCGTGCATCGTCAAATCGTCTTCAATCGCATCGAACAGGTCGAACCCCTGATCGAACAATGGCGCAAGCCCGCCAGTGGCTATCACTTTCATGGGTCGGTCGCGCTCGGCGCGGATCTTGTCCACGATACCGTCGACCAGCCCCACATATCCCCAGAACACGCCTGACTGGATACATGCAACCGTATTCGTGCCGATCACCGTCGCGGGCATCGTCACATCGACATGCGGCAGGGACGCCGCCCCCATGTGCAGCGCCTCCAGCGACAGGTTCACACCCGGCGCGATGACGCCCCCAATATAGGCGCCGTCGATGTCGACCACGTCGAATGTGGTGGCCGTGCCGAAATCGACCACGATCAGGTCCGGACCGTGCCGGTCATAGGCGCCGACCGTGTTCACCAGCCGGTCGGGCCCCACGGTCGTCCCCGCATCGACCCGCGGCGGCACCGGCAGCAGGCAGTCGGGCTTGCCCACCACCAGGGGCCGCGTGTCGAAATAGCGGTTGCACAGCACCCGCAGATTGAAGACCACCCGCGGCGCCGTGGCGCTGATGATGCAGGCGTCGATCTGCAGCTCGAACCGCTGCACCGCGATCAGCGKGGACAGCCAGACATAGTATTCGTCCGCCGTCCGCCGATGATCCGTGCGGATCCGCCAATGGGACAGGAACCGCGTTC
Organism: Paracoccus sp. 08; assembly: GCF_024105395.1. Lineage (NCBI taxonomy): Bacteria > Pseudomonadati > Pseudomonadota > Alphaproteobacteria > Rhodobacterales > Paracoccaceae > Paracoccus > Paracoccus sp. 08. The sequence continues at coordinate 67,750 of NZ_WEKR01000018.1, forward strand.
CGTCCCAGATCGAGAAGACGGTGTTCGTGTTGCCGGTATCGATGCACAGCAGCATGGATCTAGCCCCCGAAATGGATGTCTGCGGCGGAAATCGCCTGGCGGCCGCGCGGACCCGTCAGGATCAGGGCGCCGGTTTCGTCGATACCGTCGAAGCGCCCGGTGATCTCAGCGGTGCCGGTGCGGGCGGTGATCGTCTCTCCCAGCCTTGCGGCGCGGGCCAGCCAGGCTGCGCGGATCGGCGCAAAGCCATAGGCCGACATCTGCCGCATGCCTTCGTCGAAACGGACGGCCAACGCGTCCAGCAGATCGTCGGGCGTCACGGTCAGGCCGGTCTCTCCGGCCAGGCTGACCGGACGCAGCGCCCCGGCCTCGACCTCGGACGGCTCCGGGGCCTGCGCCAGATTGACGCCGATGCCGATCGCCAACACCGCGACCTGTCCCCCTGCCCCGCTGCTCTCCAGCAAGATGCCGGACAGCTTGCCGCCGTTCAGCAGGACGTCGTTGGGCCATTTCAGGGACAGGTTCAGCGCTGGACCGCAGAGGTCGCGCAGCGCGTCATGCACGGCCAGCGCCGCGACGAAAGACAACCTCGCCGCATCGGCCGCAGCCCCCTGCGGGCGCAGGACCAGCGTCGCGGCAAAGTTTCCGGGCGGATCGGTCCAGGCGCGGCCGCGGCGGCCACGGCCGGCCTGCTGTTCGCGCGCCATGATCCAGGCCGGCCCACCAAGCGTCGGGGCCAGCCTGAAGGCTTCGGCGTTGGTGCTGTCCACACGGTCCAGGACATGGCGTGCCACGCCCTGGGGCCATGTGGCGGGCGGGTTATTCACCCGCAACCGTGGCTTGACCGACCAGCGATTGCGCAGCCAGCGCAGCGGCATCGTCGATGCCCAGCAGGGTGATCGAACCCAGCAGCAGCGCGAAGGCCGGCACCAGCAGGGCGGCGTACTGCACGCTGCCCATGCGGCTGGTCACGCCCTCGGTCTCGGCGCCGAAATACATGTAGTACACGATGCGAAGGTAGTAGAACGCGCCGACGACCGATGCGATCACGCCGGCGACCGCCAGCCATGCCATGCCACCATCGACCGCTGCCGACAGCACGCCGTACTTGGCCCAGAAACCGACCAGCGGCGGCACGCCCGCAAGGCTGAACATCAGCAGCAGGACCGCCATCGCCTTCAGCGGCTCGGCGCTGGCAAAGCGGTTCAGGCTCTCCAGGTCGGTGATCGGGCGGCCATCGCGTTCCAGCGACAGGATGAAGGCAAAGCTGCCTACGTTCATGACCGCATAGATGGCCATGTAGATCAGCATGGCCTGCACCCCATAGGCGGTGCCCGCAGCCAGGCCGACCAGTGCAAAGCCCATATGCGCGATCGAGGAATAGGCCATCAGACGCTTGATGTTGCGCTGACCGATGCCCGCGATCGAGCCTAGGAACATCGACAGCAGCGCCAGCACCGCGATGATCTGACCCCAATCGGCCGGCACGTTCCCGAAGGCGTCGAACATCAGCCGCGCGATCAGCGCCATCGCCGCGACCTTGGGCGCAGTGGCCAGGAACGCGGTCACCGGCGAGGGCGAGCCTTCGTAGACGTCGGGCGTCCACATGTGGAACGGCACGGCGGACACCTTGAAGGCCAGGCCGACCAGCAGGAACACCAGACCGAACAGCAGGCCCAGGGGCAGGCTTCCGGCCTGAACGGCCTGCATGATGCCGGCGAATTGCGTGGTGCCGGCAAAGCCGTAGACCACCGACGCACCATAGAGCAGCAGGCCAGAGCTGAGCGCACCCAGCACGAAATACTTCAACCCGGCTTCGGACGACTTGACGCTTTCGCGGCGCATCGCGGCGACGACGTACAGCGCCAGCGACTGCAGCTCCAGTCCCATGTACAATGACAGCAGGTCGCCGGCCGACACCATCACCATCATGCCGACGGTCGCCAGCACGATCAGGATGGGGTATTCAAACCGCATCAGGCGATGCCGTTCCATGTACTCGGCGCTCATTGCGAGCACCGCGGCGCCGGACAGCAGGATCGTGACCTTGGCGAAACGGCCGAAGGCGTCGTCCATGAACATCCCGAAGAACGCGCTCTGCTGCGGGCGGTCGGCCATGCCCACGACCATCGCCGCCGCCAGAAGCGCCGCCACGCTGGCCCACAGGATCTGCCGTGCGATCCGGTCCTTGCCCAGATAGGCCCCCGCCAGCAGCGCAGCCAGCGCATAGATCGCCAGCAGCAGCTCGGGCAGAATGGTGGAGATATCCAAACCGGTCATCGTGCGTTCCTCAATGGCTGGCGGTGGCCGAGGCCAGGTCGCCCGTCGCCGCATCAGCAGGCAGCGCGTCGTTGTAATTCACCAGCAGCGCCTGGACCGAGGGGCCGGTGATGTCGGTGACCAGGCGCGGATAGACGCCCAGGATCAGGGTCATGGCGATCAGCGGCGCAAAGATCCAGCGTTCGCGCGGAGTCATGTCGGTGATCGTGCGCAGGCTTTCCTTGATCAGCGCGCCCATGGTGACGCGGCGGTAAAGCCACAGCGCATAGGCCGCCGACAGGATCACGCCGGTTGCCGCGACAAAGGCCACCCAGGTGTTGGCATGGAACGTCCCCATTAGGGTCAGGAACTCGCCCACGAAGCCCGATGTGCCGGGCAGGCCCACGTTGGCCATGGTGAAGAACATGAAGACCAGCGCATAGACCGGCATCCGGTTCACCAGACCGCCATAGGCGTCGATCTCGCGCGTGTGCATGCGGTCGTAGATGACGCCCACGCAGAGGAACAGCGCCCCCGAGATGAAGCCGTGCGACAGCATCTGGAAGATCGCCCCGTCCAGCCCCTGCTGATTGGCGGCAAAGATGCCCATGGTCACATAGCCCATGTGGGCGACCGACGAATAGGCGATCAGCTTCTTCATGTCCGACTGTGCCAGTGCCACCAGCGAGGTGTAGACGATCGCGATGGCGGACATCCACAGGACGACGCCCTGCAGCAGGTCGGACGCCACCGGGAACATCGGCAGGCTGAAGCGCAGGAAGCCGTAGCCCCCCATCTTCAGCAGAACCGCCGCAAGGACCACGGACCCCGCAGTCGGCGCCTGCACGTGCGCGTCGGGCAGCCAGGTGTGGACCGGCCACATCGGCATCTTGACCGCGAAGCTGGCGAAGAAGGCCAGGAACAGCAGCGTCTGCATGCCGCCGACGATGCTGAAGCCCATGATCGCCATCGTCTCGGATGGAAAGTCGAAGGACAGCAGCTGGGCGATGTCGGTGGTGCCCGCAGTGCGTGCCATCGCGATCATCGCGACGAGCATCAGCACGGAGCCGATGAACGTATAGAGGAAGAACTTGAACGAGGCATAGATGCGGTTCTTGCCACCCCAGATGCCGATGATCAGGAACATCGGGATCAGCCCCGCCTCGAAGAACAGGTAGAACAGGATCAGGTCCAGCGCCGCGAAGACGCCGATCATCAGCCCTTCCAGCACCAGGAAGGCAATCATGTATTCCTTGACCCGCATCTTGACGTCCCAGCAGGACAGGATGGTCAGCGGCATCAGGAAGGTGGTCAGCATGATGAACAGGACGGAGATCCCGTCGACGCCCATCTTGTAGCGCAGGCCCATGATCCAGGCGTGATCCTCGACGAACTGAAAGCCCGTGTTCGCAGGCTCGAAGCCCGACAGCAGGAACAGCGACACAAGGAAGGTCGCGCTGGTCGCGATCAGGGCCAGCCACTTGGCGTTCTTCTGCGATGCCGCGTCGTCGCCGCGCAGGAACAGGGCCAGGATGCCCGCCGCCACGATCGGCAGGAAGGTGATGATGGAAAGAAGGTTCGTCATGTCAGTGCGCGCCCCGCATCATCACCCAGATAAGCAAGCCCACGATGCCCAGAACCATCGCGAAGGCGTAGTGGAACAGATAGCCCGACTGCACCCGTCCGGCGAACCGGGTCAGGCGCGGGATGATTCCCAAGGCCAGCCCGTTGATGGCGCCGTCGATAACGGCTCCGTCACCGGCCGTCCACAGCTTGCGGCCGATCCAGCGTGCGGGACGCACGAAGATCGCGTCATAGGCCTGGTCGAAATACCACTTGTTCAGCAGGAACTGGTACAGGCCCCGCTGTTGCGCCGCCAGCTGGCCGGGCAGTTCGGGACGGCGGATGTACATCAGCCAGGCCAGACCGAACCCGATCAGCATCGCGATGAACGGCGACACCTTGACCCAGGCGGGGACATAGTGGGCGTCATGCATCACGTGGTTGTCCGGCCGCATGTAGATCGCACCGGGCGTCACGGTATAGCTGGCGATGTCGGCCGGATCCTCGGCCGCGCCTGCGGCGGCGTGGGTTGCGGCACCCTCGGGCTCCGCTGCGGGGGCCTCGGCCACGCTGCCTTCCAGGGCCGTGCCGGTGCCCGCGACGGCGGCGCTTTCGGCATGGCCGGCCTCCTCGTGGTGGACAGCGGCCTCGATCCCGAAGAAGCCGGCAACGCCCTCCTCCTCGAAGAAGCTGTTGTACCAGATCATGCCTGCGAAGATCGAGCCGAAGGCCAGCACGACCAGCGGCGCGGTCATCACGCGCGGGCTCTCATGCGCGTGGTCATGCGCATGATGATCGCCGCGCGGCGTGCCGAAGAACGTCATGAACATCAGTCGCCAGGAATAGAAGCTGGTCATCAGCGCGGCGATCACCAGCATCCAGAAGGCATAGGTGCTGCCGACGAAGGCGCTCTCGATCACGGCATCCTTGGACAGGAAGCCCGCGAAGCCGATATGGGTCAGCGGGATGCCCACGCCCGTGATGGCCAGCGTGCCGATCATCATCGCCGCGAAGGTCAGCGGGATTTTCTTGCGCAGCCCGCCATAGTTCCGCATGTCCTGTTCGTGATGCATCGCGTGGATCACCGAACCCGCGCCCAGGAACAGCATGGCCTTGAAGAAGGCATGCGTGAACAGGTGGAACATGGCGACCGAATAGACGCCGACGCCTGCTGCCACGAACATGTAGCCCAGCTGCGAACAGGTCGAATAGGCGATGACGCGTTTGATGTCGTTCTGGACCAGACCGACAGTCGCAGCGAAGAAGGCGGTGGTCGCGCCGATATAGACGATGAACATCTTGGCTTCGGGCGCGAATTCGTAAAGCGGCGACATCCGGCAGACCAGGAACACGCCCGCGGTGACCATGGTCGCCGCGTGGATCAGGGCCGACACCGGGGTCGGGCCCTCCATCGCGTCGGGCAGCCAGGTGTGCAGGAACAGCTGCGCCGACTTGCCCATTGCGCCGATGAAAAGCAGGATCGCCAGCACGTTGGCGGCGTTCCAGTCACGCCACAGGAAGGTCATCTCGGTCTGGGCCAGCATCGGGACCTGGGCGAAGATCTCGTCGAACTGGATCGACCCGGTCATCCACCACAGGCCGAAGATGCCCAGAAGAAAGCCGAAGTCACCCACGCGGTTGACGATGAACGCCTTCATCGCGGCGGCGCCCGCCGACTGCTTCTTGAAATAGAAGCCGATCAGCAGATAGGAGGCGACGCCCACGCCTTCCCAACCGAAGAACATCTGCAGCAGGTTGTCGGAGGTCACCAGCATCAGCATCGAGAAGGTGAAGAACGACAGATAGGCGAAGAAACGCGCGCGGTAGGGCTCGTCATCGCCGAAATTCTCGTCATGCGCCATGTAGCCGAAGCTGTAGAGGTGCACGAGCGCCGAGACCGAGTTGATCACGATCAGCATGATCGCGGTCAGGCGGTCCAGGCGGATCGCCCATTCGGAGGTGAAGTCGCCCGAGACGATCCAGTCCATGACCGGTATGCTCTGCTGCTCGCCCAAGGTCAGGAAGACCACCCAGGACAGGGCCGCGGCGGCGAACAGGATGGCTGTCGTCAGGATCTGCGCGCCGCGCTCTCCGATCAGGCGCCAGCCGAAGCCCGCGATCAGCGCACCCAGCAGGGGCGCGAAAAGAATGAACTGAGCCATGACCCTAACCCTTCATCACGTTGACATCTTCCACCGCGATCGTGCCGCGGTTGCGGAAGAAGACGACCAGGATGGCCAGGCCGATGGCCGCTTCGGCCGCGGCGACGGTCAGGATGAACATGGTGAAGATCTGCCCGCCCAGATCGCCCAGATGGGCCGAGAAGGCCACGAAGTTGATGTTGACCGCCAGCAGCATCAGCTCGATCGACATCAGGATGACGATGACGTTCTTGCGGTTCACGAAGATGCCGAAGATCCCGGCGACGAACAATATCGCGCCCACGACCAGGTAATGTGTCAATCCGATCATCAGTTCAGTCCCTCCGGGCTCTCTCACCCGTTGATATTCCGTTGGCTGGGGCGGAAGCTTACAGCCCCTGCCCCGGCTTGACGTCGCGCAGCTGCATGGCCTTGGCCGGATCGCGGTGCATCTGGGCGATCACGTCCTGGCGCTTGACGTTGGTGCGGTGCCGCATGGTCAGCGTGATCGCCCCGATCATCGCGACCAGCAGGATCAGGCCCGAGATCTGGAACGGCAGGATGTAGCGGTCATAGAGCAGCAGACCGATCGCGTTGGTGTTCATAACCTCGGTCGCCATCGGCACGGACCGCAGGGTCGCCGACTGGTCGCTGCTTTCCCACGCGCCATAGGCGATGGCCAGCTGCGCCAGCAGGACGATGGCGATCAGGCCGGCCAGCGGCAGATAGCGCGCGAACTCACCCTTCAGCTTGGTGAAGTCCACGTCCAGCATCATGACCACGAACAGGAACAGCACCGCGACCGCACCGACATAGACGATGATCAGCAGCATGGCCACGAACTCGGCGCCCAGCAGGACGAACAGCCCCGCGGCCGACAGGAAGGCCAGGATCAGCCACAGCACCGAATGGACCGGGTTGCGCGCCAGCACCACCATGAAGCCCGCCGTGCAGACAGAGATGGCGAACAGGTAGAATGCGAATGTCATCATGACTGGGGGCTCCCCTCGGATTCGGTAAAGACGCCCTGGGCGATCTCCAGCGCCTTCTGCATCGCCGGCAGGCCGCCGAACATGCCCATCTGATAGATCACCTCGGCGATCTCGCGCGGGGTGGCGCCTGCCTCGATGGCATGACGGATGGTCATGCGCATCTGCGGTTCGGCCAGCGCGCCCTGCACGGTCATTGCCGCGATGGTCACCAGCAGGCGGGTGCGCGCATCCAAACCGTCGCGGTTGAAGGTCTTGCCGAACCACATCTCCAGCATGTCCGCGGGCATGGTCGGAAACATCTTCTCGAACGCCTTGACGTCGAAATGCTCCAGCGCCGGATTGAAGGTCCGCGCCATCTCCTGTCCCTGGCTCAGCATCTGCTGAAACATCTTGGTGAAGGGATCGGTCATCTGTAGGGCGCGTCCATCGCCAGGTTGCGCGCGATCTCGGATTCCCAACGGGCGCCGTTATCCAGCAGCTTGTCCTTGTTGTAGAACAGCTCCTCGCGGGTCTCGGTGGCGAATTCGAAGTTCGGCCCCTCGACGATCGCATCCACCGGGCAGGCCTCCTGGCAGAAGCCGCAATAGATGCACTTGGTCATGTCGATGTCATAGCGCGTCGTGCGGCGCGAGCCGTCGTCGCGCGGTTCGGCATCGATGGTGATCGCCTGCGCGGGACAGATCGCCTCGCACAGCTTGCAGGCGATGCAGCGTTCCTCGCCGTTGGGATAGCGGCGCAGGGCGTGCTCGCCGCGGAAGCGCGGCGACAGCGGACCCTTCTCGTGGGGATAGTTGATGGTCGCCTTGGGCGCGAAGAAATAGCGCATGCCCAGGCCGAACCCTTTGATGAAATCCACCATCAGGAAGTACTTGGTGGCGCGGACGACGTCGAAAGCCATCTTTTACACTCCTGCCCAACGGGCCCAGAAGGTCCCGAAGACTTCGAATTTCGCAAGGAACGCCACGATCACGACCCAGCCCAGGGACAGTGGCAAGAACACCTTCCAGCCGATCCGCATCAACTGGTCATAGCGGTACCGCGGCACGATGGCCTTCACCATCGCGAACATGAAGAACCAGATGACCATCTTGAGGAACATCCAGATCGCGCCGTCCGGCAGGCCGGGGATGGGCGACAGCCAGCCGCCGAAGAACAGCAGGCTGATCAGCGCGCACATCAGCCACATGGCGATGTATTCGCCGGCCATGAACAGCAGATAGGGGGTCGAGGAGTATTCGGTCATGAAGCCCGCGACCAGTTCGGATTCCGCTTCCGGCAGGTCGAAGGGCGGGCGGTTGGTCTCGGCCAGGGCCGAGACGAAGAACAGCACGACCATCGGCAGGTGCGGCAGCCAGAACCAGGACAGCAGTCCCGCCCCGCGCTGCGCCTCGACGATGGCCGTCAGGTTCATCGAGCCTGCCGAGATGATCACGCCGATGATGATAAGGCCCAGGCTGACCTCATAGCTGATCATCTGCGCGGCCGACCGCAGCGAGCCCAGGAACGGGAACTTGGAGTTGGACGCCCAGCCCCCCATGATCACCCCATAGACCTCCAGCGAGGAGACCGCGAAGATGAACAGGATGCCAACGTTGATGTCGGCCATCACCCAGCCCGGCGCAAAGGGAATCGCCACGAAGGCCAGCAGCGCCAGCATCATCGACAGGAACGGCGCCAGGAAGAACACGAACTTGTCCGCGCCCGCGGGCACGACGATTTCCTTGACCACGAATTTCAGCGCGTCGGCGAATGTCTGAAGGACGCCCCAGGGCCCGACCACGTTGGGTCCGCGGCGCATCTGCACCGCCGCCCAGATCTTGCGGTCGCCATAGACCATGTAGACCAGCGACAGCATCACGAAGACGATCAGCGCCAGGCCCTGCGCCAGCAGGATCAGCGCGATGCCCCAGGAGGATGCCCAAAATTCAGCCATGATGCCAGTCCCTTTGCCTTACGCCGTTGGAATGCCGCGTGCGTCGCATTCGCGCAAGGTCTCTTCCGTTTCCATCACCCGCAATCCCATCGGCTTGCTGTCCGACAGCAGGAACGCCGATCCGATCAGCAGCTTGCCGTTCCGTTCAGCCTGCAGCGTGCGGACATGCCGACCATAGGGGTTGCCGTTGTCGCGGGCCCAACCGGCCAATGCGCAGGTGGCATACGAGAACGCGATATCCGCGTCCACCCCCTGCTGCAGATTGGCCGTCACCTCGACCAGATCGGCCCCCGCGCCGCGGTTCAGCGGCACCACCTGCACGGCAATGAAGGATTCGGGCGCGATCTCGGTCCCCTCGGCCAGCACCGGCAGCGCGGGCTGGGTCCGCGCGGCGAACGCCTCCAGCGCCTTCTGCTGCGCGGTCTTCTCCCGCGGGCGGTTGGGCGCGACCAGGCCTGCGAAATCCAGGTCCAGGTTCTGGTTCAGCGCCTCGAGGTCGGCCTCGGTCACAGCAAAGGCGTCGCGGCCGCCGGGGCTGTCCAGATCCATCGTCGTGACGCTGCCGTCCTCCTCCAGGATAAGGATCTCTCCCGACTGGCTGGACACGCGGGCGCGGCCAAGCCTGTCGCCCCCCGCCACCGAGGCCGCCACCGGAGGACGCGCCTCCGCCCCCCCACTGGTCGAGGTCTGCATGCAGCCCGACAGGGCCAAGACGGCCCCGATCAGGGCCGTCACCGAAGCGCTTGTCCGAACAGTGGGGGTCATCCTTGTTACTCCGCAGCCAACGCGGGCATATGGCGCGCCGCAGCCATGCGCGACAACTCTCCCATCAGCGGAGAGCTGCGTGCGATCGGGTTCGTCAGGTAGAAATCACGGATCGGGTTCACGAAGGCCGCCTGGCCCAGGTCCCGCATCGGCAGGGGCTGCCAGTCGCTCTCGACGACCTGATCGACCTGGCCCAGATGCGGCACGGCCTCGACCAGCGCACGACGCAACTGAGCCAGGCTGTCCCACGGCAGGGTCTGGCCCAGCTCGGCCGACAGCGCGCGCAGGATGGCCCAGTTCTCCTTGGCCTCGCCAGGCGCGAAATTGGCGCGCATGGCCAGCTGGGGACGGCCCTCGGTGTTCACGAACAGGCCCATCTCTTCGGTATAGCAGGCGGCGGGCAGGATGATGTCGGCGCGATGCGCGCCCCGGTCGCCATGGCTGCCCTGATAGATGACCACCGGACCCGCGGCGATCTCGACCTCATCGGCGCCCAGGTTGAAGATCACCTGCGCCCCGTCGATCGCGGCGGACATCCCGCCCTCGGTCACGGCACCCACGTCCATCGCACCCACGCGGCCCGCGGCGGTGTGCAGGACCAGCAGGCGCGCACCGGTGGCCTGGGCCAAGGCCTGGGCGGCGGCCAGCACGGCCTCGCCGTCGGCCTCGCGCAGGGCGCCCTGCCCGATGATGATAATGCCCGCGTCCTCGGACTGTTCGGCCTTGTCCAGCAAGGCGGACAGCGCCGCGCGGTCGGTGCCCGCATGGTCATAATCGAAGGTCAGATCGACCGCCGGACCGACGACCGTGACCTGCGCTCCGCGCGCCCAGGCCCGGCGCAGGCGGGCGTTCAGCACGGCCGCCTCGTCGCGCGGGTTGGTCCCGATCAGCAGGATCGACATGGCGGTGTCGATATCCTCGATCACTGCATTGCCGACATAGCCCGACCGGTTGCCCGCGGGCAGGCGCGCGCCGTCGGTGCGGCATTCCACCGAACCGCCCAGCCCCTCGACCAGGGTCTTGAGGCTGAAGGCCGCCTCGACCGAGGCCAGGTCGCCGACCAGGCCCGCGACCTTGCCGCCCTGCATCGCGCGGGCGGCAGCGGTCAGCGCCTCGGGCCAGGTGGCCGGGCGCAGGCGGCCGTTCTCGCGCAGATAGGGGGTGTCCAGACGCTGGCGGCGCAGACCGTCCCAGACGAAGCGGGTCTTGTCGCTGATCCACTCCTCGTTCACCGCGTCATGATTGCGCGGCAGGATGCGCATCACTTCGCGGCCCTTGGTGTCCACGCGGATCGCGCTGCCAAGCGCGTCCATGACGTCGATCGTCTCGGTCTTGGTCAGTTCCCACGGGCGGGCGGTGAAGGCATAGGGCTTCGACACCAGCGCGCCCACCGGGCACAGGTCGATGATGTTGCCCTGCAGGTTCGATTCCAGCGTCTCGTTCAGATAGCTGGTAATCTCGCTGTCCTCGCCGCGACCGGTCTGGCCCATCTGGGTGATGCCCGCGACCTCGGTCGTGAAGCGCACGCAGCGGGTGCAGCTGATGCAGCGCGTCATGTGGGTCTCGACCAGCGGCCCCAGGTTCAGCTCCTCGGAGGCACGCTTGGGCTCGCGATAGCGGCTGAAATCGACGCCGTACGCCATCGCCTGGTCCTGCAGGTCGCATTCGCCGCCCTGGTCGCAGATCGGACAATCCAGCGGATGGTTGATCAGCAGGAACTCCATCACGCCTTCGCGGGCCTTCTTGACCATCGGGCTGTTGGTGCGGATCTCGGACGGGGCGCCGTCGGGACCGGGGCGCATGTCCTTGACCTGCATCGCGCAGGAGGCGGCGGGCTTGGGCGGGCCGCCCACGACCTCGACCAGGCACATCCGGCAGTTGCCCGCGATGGACAGCCGCTCGTGATAGCAGAAACGCGGGATCTCGATCCCGGCCTGCTCGCAGGCCTGGATCAAGGTCAGGTTCGGATCGACCTGGATCTCGATGCCGTCGATCTTGATTGTCCGCAATTCGGCCATGATGACTTCCTTATCTGGCACTCAGCAGCGATCCTGCGACCGTCTGCCGTGCGATTTCGTCCCGCCCGAGGCGGCAAAAGGTTTCCGGCTGTCCGTTCACGACACCGTTCTGGACCATATAGCGGTCTGCCTCGGCATAGATGCGTCGGCGATCCTCGCGGCTGTCCAGAAAGGTCTCGATCTCGGTCTCGGAATAGCCCTGATCCAGGGCATAGCGTTTCAGCGCGCGCGCCTCGCTGAAGGCACGGATCATCCGCGCGCTGATGTCGGGGCATCCCCGGCGCAGCATGTCGGCCACACGGGCTTGGACCAGCCGGTCGTTGATGTAGGTCTCCTGGCTCAGCGGCACCTGCGCGGCGGCAGGAAGGGCCAGGAACGCCAGGGCGATGGCGGCAAGCATGGGTCGTTTCATCACGGCATCCTCTCGGTGATCACGTGCCTCCACGTAATCGCCGGCCGGGCGCATTGCCCGACACGACCCCGTGCGGGGATCGTGATATGCCGCCGTCATGCTCATTCCGCGGCCAGCGCGCCCGTGCGCCCGGTCTTCTTGGCGATCAGGCGATCCTCGATCTCTCCGCGGAAATTGCGGATCAGGCCCTGGATCGGCCATGCCGCCGCGTCGCCCAAGGCACAGATGGTATGGCCTTCGACCTGCTTGGTCACGTCAAGCAGCATGTCGATCTCCTCGACCTCGGCCTCGCCCGACACCAGGCGCGCCATGACGCGCATCATCCAGCCGGTGCCCTCGCGGCAGGGCGTGCACTGGCCGCAGCTTTCGTGCTTGAAGAAGGCGGACAGGCGCCAGATCGCCTTGATGATGTCGGTCGACTGATCCATCACGATCATGCAGCCGGTGCCAAAGCTGGATTTCAGCTCGCGCATGCCGTCGTAATCCATGATGGCGTTCTCGCACTGCTCGGCCGTCAGGACCGGGCAGGAGGCACCGCCGGGAATCACCGCCTTGAGGTTCTTCCAGCCGCCGCGCACGCCGCCGCCATGCTTCTCGATCAGCTCCTTCATGCTGATCGACATGGCCTCCTCGACCACGCATGGCGCGTTCAGGTGTCCGGTCAGGCCGAACAGCTTGACGCCCGCGTTGTTCGGACGGCCAAAGCCCGCGAACCACTCCGCCCCGCGGCGCAGGATCGTCGGCACGACGGCGATGGATTCGACGTTGTTCACCGTGGTCGGGCAGCCATAGAGACCCGCGCCCGCCGGGAAGGGCGGCTTCATGCGCGGCATGCCCTTCTTGCCCTCCAGGCTTTCCAGCAGCGCGGTTTCCTCGCCGCAGATATAGGCACCGGCACCGTGATGCAGGTAAAGGTCGAAATCCCATCCCGACGCGGCCGCATTCGCGCCCAGAAGCCCCGCGTCATAGCATTCGTCGATGGCGGCCTGCAGGGCCTCCTTTTCGCGGATGTATTCGCCGCGCAGGTAGATGTAGCAGACATGCGCGTTCATCGCGAAGCTTGCGATCAGCGCACCCTCGATCAGGGTGTGCGGATCATGGCGCATGATCTCGCGGTCCTTGCAGGTCGCAGGCTCGGATTCGTCGGCGTTGATCACCAGATAGCTGGGCCGGCCGTCCGATTCCTTGGGCATGAAGGACCATTTCAGACCGGTCGGAAAGCCTGCGCCGCCGCGTCCACGCAGCCCCGAAGCCTTGACCTGCTCGATGATCTTGTCGCGCCCGCGGCCGATGATGTCGCCGGTCCCGTCCCAATGGCCACGCTTCTGCGCGCCCGCCAGGCTGCGGTCGCCCATGCCATACAGGTTGGTGAAAATGCGATCCTGGTCTTTCAGCATCCGATACGTCCTTTATTCCCGGCGTCACGCATTCCTGCGCCGCCAGATACGCCAGGTCACGATCAGCGACCAGACAAAAGCGCCGATGGCGGCAAGGTCGGCCAGAAAGGCCCACCGCGCCGCCCAGTCATAGTGCTGCCCGATCGCCTGGATGGCGAGCCAGATCAGCATGGTCGTCGCGATCACGATCGCGACCAGCCGCATCTGGCGGGCGTCCTGCGCGGGGTCCGCCATCACCCCGCCTCCTGCCTGCGTGCGGCCAGCGCGCGCGCCTGCCCCACCCAGTCGTCATTACGGATACGCGACGCGGCGCGGCCGATCCCGGCCGCCATGCGATCCACGTCGGCATCGTCCCAGGCGGCGATCTGCGCGAACCGCGTCACGCCCGCCTGCTCCAGCGCCTGCTGGACCTTCGGCCCGATGCCCTTTATGGCACGCAGGTCGTCCGGCCCGCCGGCATAGATGCTGCGCGCGGCGTCCGGCGTCTCGCGCGGGGCGGCTGGCGGAATGGCATCCCCCGACGGCGCAATCTCGGGCGCAGCCGCAGGCGCCGGTGCCTGCCGGACGGGCGCGGCCGCGACAGGCTGACACGGCAGCGGCATCGCGTCCCAGTCCGGCTCGTCCATTCGGACCCCGCGGGGATCGCCAAGCCAAGCCATCATCAGGGCCAGCAGGCCACCCGCGATCAGCGMCAGCACCAAGGCCGCCAGCCAGCCCATCTGCCCGAACAGGCCGATGCCCAGAAAGACCAGCAGCGCCGTGACGGCTCCGGTGGTTGTGCTGGCGGGTGTCATGGCTGGCGTCCTTTCTGCGGGTCGTCGGGCTGCGGTCAGTCGCGGTCCTTGTCATCCTTGCGCACATCGGCCGGTTCGCGCGCCGAAACCGGGCGCGCGGCCGAACTGGCCTGCGCCTCCTGCTCGGTCACGCCGGTCGAATCGACCGGTGCCCCGTCCGACGGGCGCGGTTCGCGTTCCGGCGCGGTGTCCACCCCGGTCTGGTCGTCCGCCGCGGCATCGGGCTTGCGGCGCCATTTCGTCAGGATCGGAACCTCGGTCCCGTCGATCCGCTTCAGCGTCTCACCCAGGTCAGAGGCCAGTTGCACGCTGGCGTTGTGACCCTCCTGTCCCTTCAGATCGGCCAGGCTGGTCAGTCCGCTGACGGGTTCGGAGGCAAAGCGACCGGTCTGCGATCCGGGCACCGGAACCTCTCCGGCCGACATGCGGTCGATCAGCGCCTCAAGGCTCTCGGGCGTCAGATCCTCATAGTAGTCCTTGCCGATCTGGGCCATCGGGGCGTTGGCGCAGGCGCCAAGGCACTCGACCTCCTCCCAGCTGAACTTGCCGTCCGCCGACAGGGTATGCGGCGTGGGCGCGATCTTGCGCTTGCAGACCGCGACCAGGTCCTCGGCCCCGCAGATCATGCAGGTCGTGGTGCCGCAGATCTGGATGTTCGCAACAGTCCCAACGGGTTGCAGCTGGAACATAAAGTAGAACGTCGCCACTTCCAGCGCCCGGATATAGGCCATGCCCAACAGTTCGGCGCAATATTCGATGGCAGGACGCGACAGCCAGCCTTCCTGTTCCTGGGCACGCCACAGGACAGGAATGATCGCCGATTGCTGACGACCCTCGGGGTATTTGGTGATCTGTGCCTGCGCCCATTCCAGGTTCGCAGGCGTGAATTCGAAACTGTCCGGCTGGACGGGGTGCAGGCGGCGCAGCATCAGCGGTCAACCTCTCCGAAGACGATATCCTGGGTGGCGATCAGGGCCGGGACGTCGGCCAGCAGATGGCCCTTGGACATCCAGTCCATGGATTGAAGGTGCAGGAACCCCGGCGCACGAAGTTTCGCACGATAGGGACGGTTGGTGCCGTCGCTGACCAGATAGACGCCGAACTCGCCCTTGGGGGCCTCGACGGCGGCATAGACCTCTCCGGCGGGAACGCGGAAGCCCTCGGTGTACAGCTTGAAGTGATGGATCAGGCTTTCCATGTCCCGCTTCATGTCGCCCCGCTTGGGCGGGGTCAGCTTGCCGCGGGCCAGAACCTCGCCCGGCCCTTCGGCCCGCAGCTTGGCGATCGCCTGCTTCATGATCAGCGTCGATTCACGCATTTCCTGCATCCGGCACAGGAAACGGTCATAGCAGTCGCCGTTCGTACCGACCGGGATCTTGAAGTCGAATTCGTCATAGCATTCGTAAGGCTGGCTGCGACGCAGGTCCCAGGCCATGCCCGATCCGCGCACCATCACGCCCGAGAAACCCCAATCCAACGCATCCTGTTCGGACACGATGCCGATGTCGACCAGCCGCTGCTTGAAGATGCGGTTTTCGGTCAGCAGCGTGTCCAGATCGTCCAGAACCTTGGGGAAACGTTCGCACCACGCCTCCATGTCGTCCAGCAGGTCGGGGGTCAGGTCCTGATGGACGCCGCCCGGCCGGAAATAGGCCGCGTGCAGACGCGCGCCCGATGCGCGTTCATAGAAGATCATCAGATCCTCGCGCGCCTCGAAGCCCCATAGCGGCGGGGTCAGGGCGCCGACATCCAGCGCGCCGGTCGTCAGGCCCAGAAGGTGGTTCAGGATACGCCCCACCTCGCAGAACAGCACCCGGATCAGGCTGGCGCGCCGCGGCACGACCGTACCGGTCAGACGTTCGATCGCCAGGCACCAGGCGTGTTCCTGGTTCATCGGCGACACGTAATCCAGCCGGTCGAAATACGGCAGGTTTTGAAGATAGGTCCGGCTCTCCATCAGCTTCTCGGTGCCGCGGTGCAGCAGGCCGATATGCGGGTCGGCGCGTTCCACGACCTCGCCGTCCAGCTCCAGCACCATGCGCAGAACGCCATGCGCGGCAGGGTGTTGCGGACCGAAGTTGATGTTGAAGTTGCGGATGCGCTGTTCGCCGGTCACCAGGTCGTGGCTGCCGTCGTCATAGCTGTTCGCGCGGATGTCGCCGTCCATCATTTCGCGGCCCCCTTTTCGTCGCCGGGCAGGGCGTATTGCACGCCTTCCCAGGGCGACAGGAAATCGAACTGCCGGTATTCCTGCACCAGCGACACGGGTTCATAGATCACGCGCTTTTCGGCGTCGTCATACCGAACCTCGACATAGCCGGTGGTCGGAAAGTCCTTGCGCAGCGGATGGCCGGAAAAGCCATAGTCGGTCAGGATGCGGCGCAGGTCCGGGTGACCGGTGAACAGGATCCCGAACATGTCGAAGATCTCGCGCTCGAACCAGTTTGCGGCGGGATAGATCGCGGTCAGCGTCGGCAGCATCTCATCCTCGCGGATGGCGACCTTCACGCGGATGCGGTGGTTCTGGTACATCGACAGGAAGTGCCAGACGACGTCGAACCGCTGCTGGCGCGACGGGTAATCGACGGCGGTGATGTCGACCAACGTGGAGAACCGGCAGCTGCTGTCGCTGCGCAGGAAATCCAGCAGATCCAGGATGCCGCTGGCCGTGGCCGTCACGGTCAGTTCGCCAAAGGCCACGTCGGTGCCGATGACCTCGTTCGGGCGGCGCAGCTTGATGTGCTCGGCCAGCTGGTCCAGCGCGTCGGGATCGGTATAGGTCGCCATGATCACCTCACCAGCGTGCCGGTGCGCCGGATGCGGCGCTGAAGTTGCAGGATGCCGTAAAGCAGCGCCTCGGCGGTCGGCGGGCAGCCGGGGACATAGATGTCCACGGGCACGATCCGGTCGCATCCGCGCACCACGGAATAGCTGTAATGGTAATAGCCGCCGCCATTGGCGCAGCTGCCCATGCTGATGACGTAACGCGGTTCCGGCATCTGGTCATAGACCTTGCGCAGCGCCGGGGCCATCTTGTTGGTCAGCGTGCCCGCCACGATCATCAGGTCAGACTGGCGCGGGGAGGCGCGCGGCGCGGTCCCGAAGCGTTCCAGGTCATAGCGCGGCATCGAGGTCTGCATCATCTCGACCGCGCAGCAGGCCAGGCCGAACGTCATCCAGTGCAGCGAGCCGTTGCGCGCCCAGTTGATGATGTCCTCGGTCGTGGTCAGCAGGAAACCCTTGTCCTGCAGCTCCGCGTTCAGGGCCTTGGTCGCGTATTCGCGATCGGGTCCGGCGGTATTCGCCCCTGCCATCACGCCCATTCCAAGGCTCCTTTCTTCCACTCGTAGGCAAAGCCCACGGTCAGCACGCCCAGGAACGCCATCATCGACCAGAACGCGGTCTCGCTGATCGCCTGGAAGCTGACCGCCCAGGGGAACAGGAACGCGACCTCGAGGTCGAAGATGATGAACAGGATCGACACCAGATAGAATCGCACGTCGAATTTCATCCGCGCATCATCGAACGGGTTGAAGCCCGATTCATAGGCGCTGACCTTTTCGGGGTCGGGGTTGCGCACGGCGATGACGAACGCGGAGAGCAGCAGGATCAGCGCAAGGGCCGATGCCATCGCCGCGAAGACCAGGACGGGCAGATAATCCTGCGTAATGTTTTGCACGGGTGACGATCCCCTTGTCGGTCGCGGGGATCACGGCTGACCCCGCGACGGGTTGGCTGAGTGCGGTTTAGACCCGTGACCGTCCGGGGTCAACGGGCGCAGGGGATCGAAAGCGCGGCGAATTGTTGCAATGCGGCGCGGATCAGTCGCGGATTTCGCCCGCGTCCACGCCCCAGATCGCCGTCTTGGGCACCCAGCCCCGCTGGCCGCCGCCCGACACGCGGCACCATTCGGGTTCGCATTCGTTCAGCCGCAGGATGGCCCCGGCCTCGGCCCGCGCCACGATGTCGGAATCGCGATGCGGTCGGGCGCGCAGTTCCAGCATGTCCTGGGTGACCAGTGCGGTGCGGACCCCCGACAGCAGCGCATAGTGGATCCAGCCCCCTGCCCCGTCCTTGTCCTCGACCCGGCGCCAATGACCGAATTCGGCCACCACCCGCAGCGGCATCCCCGCATGGCGGAACACCCAGTCGATGCGGTGCGACAGGCTGGGCCCGCGACGGGCGTTGCCTTCGTTGCCCTTCAGGCTGACATAGCGGGGCAGCGGCAGGTTGGTCACCGGACCCCGCTGTTCGGTCGCACCCTGGCTTTGTCGCGGTTCGCTTTGGGCCATCGCCTGCGGGGCGGCAGCCCCCATCATCGCCACAAGCGCAAGTGCCACCCTTGCGCCCGTCCTGCCTGGCCGTGCCGTCATGCGTTGTCCGTTCCTGTCCTGTGCGGGGCGCGGACGCCCCTTCTGGGGTCTTGTGCCTGCCCCTCAACGCGGGCAGTTTGCCAAAAGCGTCCGCCGATGGGAAGGGCGTGCCTGCAGGCGACCGATCAAGGCTCTGACACAGTGAGGTGACCATGCCCGCCACCCCCGCAGCCCCCCGCAGCAGACTGCGCGTCGCCGTGACGCGCCGCCTGCCTGAGGCGGTCGAGACCCGCATGTCCGAACTGTTCGACGTGGCCTTGCGCGACGACGACCGCAAGATGTCGTCCGATCAACTGGTATCGCTGATGCAGGACGCGGACGTCCTGGTGCCGACCGTGACCGACCAGATCACCGCCGCAATGCTGGCGCGCGCGGGCGAGCGGCTGAAGCTGATCGCGAATTTCGGCGCGGGCATCGACCATATCGACGTGATGTCCGCCCGCCAGCGCGGCGTCTTGGTCAGCAATACCCCCGGCGTCGTGACCGAGGACACCGCCGACATGACGCTGGCGCTGATCCTGGCCGTGACCCGCAAGATTCCCGAAGGCCTGGCCGAGATGCAGGCCGGACGCTGGCAGGGCTGGTCGCCCACCGCCCATCTGGGCGGGCGCGTCGGCGGGCGGCGTCTTGGCATCCTGGGCATGGGCCGCATCGGCCAGGCCGTCGCGCGCCGCGCCGCCGCATTCGGCATGCAGGTCCACTATCACAACCGCCGCCGCCTGCGCCGCATGCTGCGCGCCGGAGAGATTGCGGGCGCGGGCCTGGACGTCTTCGAGCATGGCCACGAGATCAACCCCCGCCTGCGCGAACTGCCCAACGTCGTCCTGCTGCCGCATATGGGCAGCGCGACCGTCGAGGGCCGCGCCGAGATGGGCGAGAAGGTGATCATCAACATCAAGACCTTTGCCGACGGGCACCGCCCGCCCGACCTGGTCGTGCCGTCGATGCTGTGATGACGATGCGTTGGGCCGTGTCGGCCCTGTTTTTCGTGAACGGCCTGCTGGTGGGCAGCTGGGCGCCGAAAATTCCCGTCCTGATGGAAAGGCTTGGCATCACCGAGGCCAGCGCCGGGGTGATCGTGCTGGGGCTGGGCCTGGGCTCGATCTGCGTGATGCCGCTGTTCGGGGCGATGGTCGCACGGGCCGGATCGGCCAGCGCCGTGCGGCTGGCCGCGTGGCTGGCCGCGCCGTCGATGATCTGGATCTCTCTGGCGCCGACCTATTGGATGGTGGCGGCGACCGTGGTGCTGTTCGGCGGCATGGTCGGCGGCATGGACGTGGCGATGAACGCCAACGCGGTCGCGGTGGAACGCGCGCGCGGCCGGGCGATCATGTCGTCCTGCCACGGCTTCTGGAGCCTGGGCGCCTTTGCCGGCGCCGCCGCGGGCGGCTGGCTGATCCAGCGATTCGGGGAGCTGGCCCATGCCGTCGTCATCACCGCGGTCTTTGCGCTGGTGCTGCTGTTGGCGCTGTCCCGCCTGCTGGAGGACGCCCCCGAGGCTGGCTCGCCCAAGGCGCCGCTGCGCTTGCCGCGCAGCCCCCTGCCCTGGCTGATCGGGCTGATGGCCCTGGCCGCGATGATTCCCGAAGGCGCGATCCTGGATTGGGCCGCCGTCTATCTGCAGCGCGAGATGGGCGCGTCGCTGTCGGTCGCGGGCCTGGGCTTTGCCGCCTGCGCGGGCACGATGGCGGCGATGCGCTTTGCGGGCGACGGGCTGCGCCGGCGCTTTGGCGCGGTCACCACCCTGCGCGCCAGTTCGGCCGTGGCGATGGCGGGCCTGGTCCTTGCCGGGCTGTCGAGCAGCCCCGCCCCGGCGATCGCGGGATTCGCGCTGGCGGGCATCGGCATCGCGAACATGGTGCCCATCGCCTTTTCCGCGGCCGGGAACGTGCCGGGACTGGCCGCGGGCATGGGCCTGTCGGTGGTCACGATGATGGGCTATTCCGGCATCCTGCTGGCGCCGGGCAGCATCGGTTTCCTGGCGGAACACCTCAGCCTTGGCACCATCTATCTGGGGCTTGCCGCCCTGCTGCTGATCCCGCTGCTGCTGTCCCGCTTGGCCGCCACCGCCGATTTCGAACCGCGCGACGACTGAGCGCGTCTTAACGGTACAGTTCGGCCGCGGCCGGAAAGCTGCGGTCACGGACCGCGGCCGCATAGGCGGCGATGGCCTGGTCGGCCTCTTTGCCCAGTTCCCCGAAACGGCGGACAAAGCGCGGAACGCGACCCGACAGGCCCAGCATGTCGTCCAGCACCAGGATCTGCCCGTCGCAGCGCGCGCTGGCGCCGATGCCGATGGTCGGCACGGCGATGGCATCGGTGATCTGATCGGCCAAGGCCTCCATCACCCCCTCGACCACGACGCTGAACGCGCCCGCATCGGCGACGGCGCGGGCATCCGCGACGAAGGCGGGCCAGGTGGCCGGATCGCGGCCCTGCGTCTTGAAGCCGCCCATCGTGTTCGTGGCCTGCGGCGTCAGGCCGACATGAGCCATGACCGGGATGCCGCGGTCGACCAGAAAGCGGATGGTGGGGGCCATGCGGGCGCCCCCCTCCAGCTTGACGGCGCCGGCGCTGGTCTGGGCCATCACGCGGGCGGCGTTGCGGAACGCCTGTTCCGGCGATTCCTCATAACTTCCGAAGGGCATGTCGATGACGACCATGGCGCGGTCGGACCCGCGCATGACGGCCTGGCCGTGCAGGATCATCATCTCCAGCGTGACCCCGATCGTCGAAGGCAGGCCGTGGACCACCATGCCCAGGCTGTCGCCCACCAGGATCACATCGGCATGGGCATCGACCATTGCCGCCATCGGCGCGGTATAGGCGGTCAGCGCAACGATGGGGGCCGCACCCTTGCGGTCGGCGATCTGGGGGGCGGTGACGCGGCGGACGGGAGCTTGCGCGGACATGGGTCGGCCTTTCAAGGGGATGCGCGGGGCCGCGCGGGTCAGGGATGGGCGGTGCGCTGATCGATCAGCAGCACGTCGCCGAAACGGACGGCCAGCAGGATCGCCACCGGACCGCCCACCACGGCGATGCGTGACAGATCGCGCGCGTCGCGGATGTCGATCGAGCGGATGTCGGCCCGCGGTTCCGTGGACAGGATCGCGCGGATCTGGCGGCGCAGCAGGCTGACGGGCGTGCCCATCGCGACCGATTCCGCCGCATGGTTCAGCGCACGGGCCAGCACCGGGGCGGCTGCGCGATCCTCGGCCGTCAGGCGCTGGTTGCGCGAGGACATGGCCAGCCCGTCGGGTTCGCGCACGGTGGGCACGGGCAGGATGGACACGGGAATGTCCAGGTCCTCGACCATGCGGGTGATCAGGGTCAGCTGCTGATAGTCCTTTTCGCCGAAGGCCGCGGCCTGGGGCTGGACGATGTTGAACAGCTTGGTGACCACGGTAGCCACGCCGCGGAAATGGCCAGGGCGCAGGCGGCCCATCAGGATGCCGCCCAACTGCGTCACCTGCACATGGGTCTGCGCGCCGGGGCGCCAGATGTCGGAGGCCTGCGGCAGGAACGCCGCGTCGCAACCGGCCTCGCGCAGCAGGTCCAGGTCCTGCGCTTCCTGCCGGGGATACTTGTCCAGATCCTCGTTCGGGCCGAACTGCGCGGGGTTCACGAAGATCGAGGTCACCACCCGGCCGCCGCCCTGCCGGTCCAGCCAGTCGCGGGCCCGCGCGACCAAGGTCAGGTGGCCCTGATGCAGCGCGCCCATCGTCGGCACCAGGGCTATGCGGCCCGCGTCCCGGCGCCAGGCGCGCATGGCGTCGGTGCTGCGGCAGATGTCCATGGTGCCCCCTTGTTGGCGTGGGCCGCAACCTAGCGACGGGGGCGGGTCTGGGCAAGGCCATGTCGTTTTTCGCCCGCAGATGTCGGGCGCCTTTGACGCGGCGTTTCACCGATGGGGCATCACAGGCGAAACGGTTCCAACAGGAGAGCGCGATGACGTCGCATGTGAAGGTTCTGGTCGTGGGCGGGGGCGCGGTCGGATGCGGCATCGCGCTGCATCTGGCGCGCGCGGGCTGGGACACGCTGCTGGTCGAACGCGACGAGCTGACCGCCGGATCGACCTGGCACGCGGCGGGGCTGCTGCCCCTGTTCAACATGGGCTATGCGACCAGCCATATCCACGATTACTCGGTCAAGCTCTATGCCGGGCTGGAGGCCGAGACGGGGCTGAACGCGGGCTTCACCCGCTGCGGCAACCTGCGCATGGCGCAGACGGATGCGCGGATGGACGAATACATGCTGTATTCCGCCACCGCCGAGACGATCGGGATCGAGCATCAGTTCCTGACCCCCGCCCAGATCAAGGAGCGCTGGCCGCTGGTGCGCACCGAGGACCTGAAGGGCGCACTGTTCCACCCGACCGACGGATACATCAACCCCGCCGACGTGACGCAGGCCATGGCCAAGGGCGCGCGGATGGCGGGCTGCCGGATCGAGCGCAAGATCCAGGTGAACGCCTATCGCTGGACCGGCAGCGAATGGGTCGTGACGGTGGAAAAGATGGTGGATCGCGGCGGCAACTTGATCCCGTCCGGAGAGGTCTATGACATCCACGCAGAACATGTGGTGACTGCGACCGGCAACCACGCACAGCGCACGGCCAAGCTGCTGGGCATCAAGATCCCCGCCATCCCGGTCGAACACCAGTTCATCGTGACCGAGCCGGACCCCGCGCTGATGCGCTGGCGCGCCGAAGGCAACCCCGAGCATCCGGTCCTGCGCGATGCCGATGCCAAGTGGTATGTCCGCGAGGAGCGCGGCGGCTGGATCCTGGGCCCCTATGAGAAGGGCGCACCCGCGCGCTTCGAATACGGCGTGCCGGACAGCTTCCGCGCCGACCTGTTCCCCCTGGACCTGGAGCGGATCGAGGAGGAGTACATGGCGATGATCCACCGGATTCCGACCTCGGAGACGGTGGGTCTGAAGGACGACTTCAACGGCCCGATCTGCTATACGCCCGACGGCAACCCGCTGGTCGGCCCCGCGCCGGGCCTGCGCAACATGTGGCTGGCCGAGGGGTTCAGCTTTGGCATCACCGCAGCCGGGGGCGTGGGCCATTACCTGGCGCAGATGATGACCGAGGGCGAGGCCGAGATCGACATGGCCTCGCTGGACCCCCGCCGGTTCGGGTCCTGGATGACCACGGAATACGCCGCCCGCAAGAACGAGGAGGCCTATGACCACGTCTTCATCCTGCACCATCCCGACGAGGAGCGGCCCGCCTGCCGCCCCCTGCGTACATCCCCGGCCTATGACCGGCAGGCGGCGCATGGCGCGCAGTTCGGGCATGTGAACGGGTGGGAACGCCCGAACTACTACGCGCCCGAGGGCTTTGACGACCATGACAGCCGCAGCTTCCGTCGCGGCGGCTGGTGGCAATACGCCAAGGCCGAAGCAGAGGCCGTGCGCCAGACGGCAGGCCTGGTCGATGCGACGGCCTTCGCCAAGCACACCGTCACCGGGCCGGGGGCGACGGCATTCCTGGACTGGCTGACCACCAACAAGCTGCCCAAGGTGGGGCGGATCAACCTGACCTATGCGCTGACCGATGCAGGCACGGTGCGGACCGAATACACCATCGTACGGCGTGGAGAGGAGGACTATTACCTGGTCAGCGCCGGGGCATGGACCGATTACGACCGCGACAACTTTGTGAAGTCGGCGCAGGATTTCATGGCCGCCGGGGGCGAGTACGTCCATGTGCAGGACGTGACCACGCAATGGGGCGTCTTTGCCCTGGCAGGGCCTGAGAGCCGGAACATCCTGGCCCGGATGATCCGTGACGCGGAACCTGCGACCGCCCTGTCGAACAAGCGCTTTCCGTGGCTGTCGATGCGCAACATCGAGCTGGGCATGGTACCGGTCATGGCCATCCGCGTCGCCTATACCGGCGAGCTGGGATGGGAGCTGCACCACCCGATCGAGATGCAGAACCACCTGTTCGACAAGCTGATCGCCGCCGGAGAGCCGTCCGGCATGAAGCTGGTCGGCGCTCGGGCTCAGAACTGGCTGCGCCAGGAGAAGTCGTACCGCGCCTTCGGCACCGAACTGGGCCGGGATGCGACGCCGCTGGAGGCGGGGTTGGACCGATTCGTGGACCTGGGCAAGGAGTTCCGCGGCAAGGCCGCGATGCAGGCCAAGGGGATCCGGTCCACCTGTGTCACGCTGCTGATCGACGGGCCGGCGGATGCGGACCCCTGGGGCCGCGAGGCGCTGTTCCTGGACGGGGAAAAGATCGGGCGCCTGACCTCGGGTGGCTATTCGGCGGCCTTCGGCAAGCAGATCGGCATGGGCTATGTCCGCCCCGACCTGGCGACGCCCGGCACCAAGCTTCAGGTGCGGATGTTCCGCGAGCTGTATGACGCGGTGGTGACCGAGGACAGCCCGCACGACCCGCAGAACGCCCGCATTCGCGTCGACGGCTGACAAGGTTGCGCAGGCGGTCCCCCGTGATCGCCTGCGCACGGACGCCAAGGGTGCCGATGGTTGAATAGGCCTATGTCGTCACCGATTGATCGGCGTACGGGGCAGCGGGACTGACCATGGTCGCCGCATCCGGCGGATCATCCTCCGCGTGCCAACAAAGGCTGCTTGTGCACCCGGAATCACCCAGACCATTGTAACAGGCAATCATGATGGAATTCGGGCTATTGCCGCCTGATGCCAAGCCGCAGGCCATAAATGACAAAGGCCAGACCCGAAGGTCTGGCCTTTTGTTTTTGGAGCGGGCGAGGCGATTCGAACGCCCGACCCTAACCTTGGCAAGGTTATGCTCTACCCCTGAGCTACGCCCGCACTCCAGTTCCTCTTGCGATCCGTTTCACCGTCTCGCCTTCGGTGAGCGGGTGTTTACGAAAGCCCGCCGGGGGGTGCAAGAGGAAAAAACGCACCATCGGCGATTTTCTTTTGCATCCCCTGCCCTACTCCGCGGCGCGGCTGCGGGCGGGGTTCAGCATGGGTCCAAGGTAGCGCCCGGTATGGCTAGCCTCGACCTGCGCGACGTCCTCTGGCGTGCCTGCCGCCACGATCACCCCGCCACCATCGCCGCCCTCGGGGCCGATGTCGATGATCCAGTCCGCCGTCTTGATGACGTCCAGATTATGCTCGATCACGATGACCGAATTGCCTTGGTCGACCAGTTCGTGCAGCACCTCCAGCAGCTTGCGGACATCCTCGAAATGCAGACCGGTCGTCGGCTCGTCCAGGATATACAGCGTGCGGCCTGTGGACCGGCGAGACAGCTCCTTGGACAGCTTGACGCGCTGCGCCTCGCCACCCGACAGGGTCGTCGCCTGCTGGCCCACCTTGATGTAGCCGAGGCCCACCTGCATCAGCGCGTCCATCTTCTCGCGGATCGAGGGGACGGCGCTGAAGAATTCCTGCGCGTCCTCCACGGTCATGTCCAGCACATCGGCGATGGACTTGCCCTTGAACTGCACCTCCAGCGTCTCGCGATTATAGCGCTTGCCCTTGCAGGTCTCGCACTCGACATAGACGTCGGGCAGGAAATGCATCTCGATCTTGATGACACCGTCGCCCTGGCAGGCCTCGCAGCGGCCCCCCTTGACGTTGAAGCTGAACCGACCCGGCTTGTAACCGCGCGCCTTGGCCTCGGGCAGGCCCGCGAACCAGTCGCGGATGGGCGTGAAGGCGCCGGTATAGGTCGCCGGGTTCGACCGCGGCGTGCGCCCGATAGGGCGCTGGTCGATGTCGATGACCTTGTCCAGATGCTCGAGCCCCCGGATCGTCTCGCAGGGTGCGGGGGTCTGGCGGGCGCCGTTCAGGCGCAGGGATGCGGTCTTGAACAGCGTCTCGATGGTCAGGGTGGACTTGCCGCCCCCCGACACGCCCGACACGCAGACGAAGCGGCCCAGCGGGAATTCGGCGGTGACGTCTTTCAGGTTGTTGCCGGTCGCCTTGACCACGGTGACCTTCTTGCCGTTGCCCTTGCGGCGGGTCTCGGGGACCTCGATCGCGCGCTTGCCGGACAGATACTGGCCGGTCAGGCTGTTCGGATCGGCGGCGATTTCCGCGGGCGTGCCCTTGCTGACGACCGTGCCGCCATGCACCCCCGCCCCCGGCCCCATGTCAAAGACATAGTCGGCATGGCGGATCGCATCCTCGTCATGCTCGACCACCAACACCGAGTTGCCCTGGTCGCGCAGGTTCATCAGCGTGGTCAGCAACCGGTCGTTGTCGCGCTGGTGCAGGCCGATGGACGGCTCGTCCAGAACGTACAGCACGCCCGTCAGGCCCGACCCGATCTGGCTGGCCAAGCGAATGCGCTGGCTTTCGCCGCCAGACAGCGTGCCCGCCGCGCGCGACAGGGTCAGATAGTTCAGGCCCACATTGACCAGGAATCCCAGCCGCTCGCGGATCTCCTTGAGGATTGCGGCGGCGATCTCGGCCTTCTGCTTGGACAGGTGGTTCGGCGCGTCGGTGATCCAGTCCAGCGCCTCCTGGATCGACAGCTGCACGACCTCGCCCACGTGGTTGCCGGCGATCTTGACCGCCAGCGCCTCGGGCTTCAGGCGATAGCCTCCGCAGGCGCCGCAGGGGCGGTTGTTCTGATAACGCTCGAACTCCTCGCGCACCCAGGCGCTGTCGGTCTCGCGCAGGCGGCGTTCCATGTTGGGAATCACGCCCTCGAAGACGCGGCTGATCTCATAGACACGGCCGGCGTCGTCGAAGCGGAACTTGATCTCGTCCTTGCCCGACCCGCGTAGGAACATCTGCTGGACGCTGTCGGGCAGATCCTTCCACGGGGTCTTCTTGTCAAAGCCGTAATGCTTGGCCAGCGCGTTGATGGTCTGGGTCAGGTAGGCCGACTTGGTCTTGGCCCAAGGCACGATCGCGCCCTTGTCCACCGACAGGGCCGCATCGGGCACGACCAGGCGGTCGTCGAAGAACAGCTCGACCCCCAGACCGTCACAGACCGGGCAGGCGCCGAACGGCGCGTTGAACGAAAACAGCCGCGGCTCGATCTCGGGGATGGTGAAGCCGCTGACGGGGCATGCGAACTTCTCGGAGAAGGTCAGGCGCTCGGGTTCGCCCTCGGCCCCCTCCTCCTGCGCCAGCTCCAGATGGGCGATGCCGTCGGCCAGGTTCAGCGCGGTGCGCAGACTGTCTGCCAGCCGCGTCTCCAGCCCCTCGCGCACGACGATGCGGTCGACCACGATATCGATGTTGTGGCGGAACTTCTTGTCCAGGGTCGGCGCGTCGTCCAGGTCGTGGAAGGTGCCGTTGATCTTGACCCGCTGAAAGCCCTGGCGGCGCAGCTCGGCCAGCTCCTTCTTGTACTCGCCCTTGCGGTCGCGGACGATGGGGGCCAGCAGATAGGCGCGCGTCCCTTCGGGCAGGGCCATGGTGCGGTCGACCATGTCCTGGACCTGCTGCGCCTCGATCGGCAGGCCGGTCACGGGGGAATAAGGCGTCCCGGCGCGCGCAAACAGCAGACGCAGATAGTCGTAGATCTCGGTGACCGTGCCCACGGTGGAACGCGGGTTCTTGGAGGTCGTCTTCTGCTCGATGCTGATTGCGGGGGACAGGCCGCTGATATGGTCGACATCGGGCTTGCCCATCATGTCCAGGAACTGGCGCGCATAGGCCGACAGGCTTTCGACATAGCGGCGCTGCCCCTCGGCATAGACCGTGTCGAAGGCCAGGGACGACTTGCCGGACCCCGACAGACCGGTGATCACCACCAGCTGATCGCGGGGGATATCCATGTCGACATTTTTCAGATTGTGTTCGCGCGCGCCGCGAACCTCGATGAACTTCTGTTCCATACGTGCCCCTCTGACCAGTCGCATCAGATAGGGACGCTTGGGCGAAAAGCAAGTTCCATCTGCGAACGAAGGCGGAACATCGCTGCGGCACCGTAACATCTGCTGCGTGGCCTATCAGCTTTTGGTCGCAGATCGCGGGGCGGAGGCTTCTGGTTATCGCTAACACTTGCGCTGCATCGCAGCACGGATAGGATGCTTGGCAACGAGGAAGGGGGCTTGGCATGTTCAAGAAGATTTTGGTGGCGAACCGGGGCGAGATTGCCATTCGCGTGATGCGCGCGGCCAACGAGCTGGGCAAGAAGACGGTCGCCGTCTATGCCGAGGAGGACAAGCTGGGCCTGCACCGCTTCAAGGCGGACGAGGCCTATCGCATCGGCGAGGGGCTGGGACCGGTCGCGGCCTATCTGTCCATCCCCGAAATCATCCGCGTGGCCAAGCTGTCGGGMGCCGACGCGATCCATCCGGGATACGGCCTGCTGTCGGAAAACCCCGATTTCGTCGATGCCTGCACGGCGGCCGGCATCACCTTCATCGGTCCGCGCGCCGACACGATGCGCGCGCTTGGCGACAAGGCCAGCGCGCGGCGCGTGGCGATCGAGGCGGGCGTGCCGGTGATCCCCGCGACCGAGGTGCTGGGCGAGGATTTCGACGCCATCAAGCGTGAGGCGGCGGAGGTCGGCTATCCGCTGATGCTGAAGGCGTCCTGGGGCGGTGGCGGGCGCGGCATGCGCCCGATCAACAGCGAGGCCGAGCTAGTCGAGAAGGTCCGCGAGGGTCGCCGCGAGGCCGAGGCCGCCTTCGGCAATGGCGAGGGTTATCTGGAGAAGATGATCCTGCGCGCCCGCCATGTCGAGGTGCAGCTGCTGGGCGACACGCATGGTGGCCTGTATCACCTGTATGAACGCGACTGCACCGTGCAGCGCCGCAACCAGAAGGTCGTCGAACGCGCCCCCGCCCCCTACCTAACCGAGGACCAGCGTGCCGAGGTCTGTGGCTTGGCGCTGAAGATCGGGCAGGCGGTCGGCTATCAGAACGCCGGCACGGTCGAGTTCCTGATGGATATGGACAGCCAGCAGTTCTACTTCATCGAGGTGAACCCCCGCGTCCAGGTCGAGCATACCGTGACCGAGGAGGTCACCGGCATCGACATCGTGCAAAGCCAGATCCGCATCGCCGAAGGCGAGACGCTGGCCGATGCCACGGGCCATGCCAGCCAGGCCGACATCACCCTGTCGGGCCACGCCCTGCAATGCCGGGTGACCACGGAAGACCCGCAGAACAACTTCATCCCCGATTACGGCCGCATCACCGCCTATCGGTCGGCCACCGGCATGGGCATCCGCCTGGACGGCGGCACGGCCTATTCGGGGGGCGTCATCACGCGCTATTACGATTCGCTGCTGGTCAAGGTCACGGCCTGGGCGCAGACCCCCGACCAGGCGATCCGCCGCATGGACCGCGCGCTGCGCGAGTTCCGGGTGCGCGGCGTCAGCACCAACATCGACTTCGTCATCAACCTGCTGAAACATCCGACCTTTCTGGACGACACCTACACGACCAAGTTCATCGACACGACCGACGATCTTTTCGACTTCAAGAAGCGTCAGGACCGCGCGACCAAGATCCTGACCTATCTGGCCGACATCAGCGTGAACGGGCACCCCGAGACCGCGGGCCGCGCCCTGCCCCCGGCCCAGGCCCGCGCGCCGGTCCCACCTGCCCCCAAGGCCGCTCCTGCGCCCGGCACCCGCCAGCTGCTGGAGACCAAGGGCGCCCAAGCCGTGGCCGACTGGATGGCCGCCCAGACCCAGCTGCTGATCACCGACACCACGATGCGCGACGGGCACCAGTCGCTGCTGGCGACACGGATGCGGTCGATCGACATGATCCGCGTGGCCCCCAGCTATGCCGCGGACCTGCCGCAGCTGTTCAGCGTGGAATGCTGGGGGGGCGCGACCTTCGACGTGGCCTATCGCTTCCTGCAGGAATGCCCCTGGCAGCGCCTGCGCGACATCCGCGCGCAGATGCCCAACCTGATGACGCAGATGCTGCTGCGCGCGTCGAATGGGGTGGGTTACACCAACTATCCCGACAACGTGGTGCAGTTCTTCGTGAAACAGGCCGCCGAGACCGGGGTCGATGTGTTCCGCGTCTTTGACAGCCTGAACTGGGTCGAGAACATGCGCGTCGCGATGGACGCCGTGATCGAGTCGGGCAAGATCTGTGAAGGCACGGTCTGCTATACCGGCAACATGCTGGACCCCGACCGGTCCAAATACGACCTGCAGTATTACGTGAAAACCGCGCAGGAGTTGAAGGCCGCGGGCGCGCATGTGCTGGGCCTGAAGGACATGGCAGGCCTGCTGAAGCCGCCCGCCGCCCGCATCCTGATCAAGGCCCTGAAGGAGGAGGTCGGCCTGCCGATCCACTTCCACACCCACGACACCAGCGGCATGGGCGGTGCCACCATCCTGGCCGCCGCCGATGCGGGCGTCGATGCCGTCGATTGCGCGATGGACGCGCTGTCGGGCAACACCAGCCAGCCGACCTTGGGGTCGGTGGTCGAGGCGCTGGCCCACACCGACCGCGACACCGGCCTGGACATCGGCGCCGTGCGCGCGATCAGCAACTATTGGGAACGCGTGCGCGAAAGCTATGCAGCGTTCGAATCGGGCCTGCAATCCCCGGCGTCCGAGGTCTATCTGCATGAGATGCCCGGCGGGCAGTTCACCAACCTG
The DNA here is from genome assembly GCF_024105395.1 of Paracoccus sp. 08. Classification (NCBI taxonomy): domain Bacteria; kingdom Pseudomonadati; phylum Pseudomonadota; class Alphaproteobacteria; order Rhodobacterales; family Paracoccaceae; genus Paracoccus; species Paracoccus sp. 08. The sequence continues at coordinate 98,938 of NZ_WEKR01000018.1, forward strand.
AAATCCCAGGCCCGCAGCATAGGGCTGGAGGATCGCTGGCACGAGGTGGCGCAGGCCTATGCCGACGTGAACCGCATGTTCGGCGACATCGTCAAGGTCACGCCTTCGTCCAAGGTCGTGGGCGACATGGCGCTGATGATGGTATCCCAGAACCTGACGCCGGACGATGTGACGAACCCCGATCGCGACATGTCCTTTCCCGATTCGGTCGTGGACATGATGCGCGGAAATCTGGGCCAGCCTCCCGGCGGCTGGCCCCACGCGATCCAGGCCAAGGTGCTCAAGGGAGAGGTCCCGATCACCGACCGCCCCGGTGCCCATCTGGAGCCCGTCGACCTGGAGGCCGAGCGCGCCAAGCTGTCAGAGATGCTGGACGGCAAGACCATCGACGATGAGGATCTGAACGGATACCTGATGTATCCCAAGGTCTTCACCGACTACATGCAGCGCCATGAGACCTATGGCCCGGTGCGCACCCTGCCGACCCGCACCTTCTTCTACGGCATGGAGCCGGGCGATGAGATCAGCGTCGAGATCGACCCCGGCAAGACGCTGGAGGTCCGCCTGCTGACCCTGGGAGAGACCGACGAGACCGGCCAGATGAAGGTCTTCTTCGAACTGAACGGCCAGCCGCGTCAGGTCCGCGTTCCGAACCGCTCCGCCACAGGCACGCAGGCGGCGCGCCCCAAGGCCGATGCCGCGAACCCCGGCCATGTCGGCGCGCCGATGCCGGGCGTCGTGGCGTCCGTCGGCGTCGCCCAGGGCGCTCAAGTCAAGCAGGGCGATCTGCTGCTGACGATCGAGGCGATGAAGATGGAGACCGGCCTGCACGCCGACCGCGACGGCACCATCAAGGCGCTGCATGTCGGCCCCGGCCAGCAGATCGACGCCAAAGACCTCCTGGTCGAGATCGAATGAGCCGCAGGGCCGGGGGACGCCGCCCCGGCCCCGCACGACCGCGCCGCGTCAGCGGCGCCTCAGGCCCGGGCGGCAGCACGCCGACCATCGGTCGGCACCCCCGCCCCGGCCTGTCACACCGTCAACCGTCACAGCGCTGGTAAAGGCGCGTGCCGCCCGCATCAGTCAGGCGCAGCACCGCCCCCTCCATCGTGGCGCTGACGGCACGCGTGTCCGTCATGCCCTCGCTGGAACAGCTCAGCGTCATCGCCCCGTCCGCCCCCACAGCACTGCGCGTGCAGCGTGCCTCGTAGAACCGCCAGCTTTCCCCCGCCAGCGTCAGCCGCGTCTCCGAGGCCGGATCCCCGCAGGCCTCGGCCCGCAGATCATAGGTCCCGTCGACCAGCGCCGCGCCGCCTTGCGCGGGGGGCGGCACGGCGCCGCCGCCGGTCTCGGTCTTGCAGGCCGCGAGGGCCAGCGCCGCCATCAGGGCGGCGGGCAGGATGGGGGTCATGGGTCTTCTCCTTCTTCCTGTCGCGCGGGCCTCAGTCCAGCCCGCGCCCTTTCAGCAGGGCATCGACGCCCGGCATGCGGCCCCGAAAGGCCATCCACAGCTGATCCGCCGGGGCAGACCCGCCCTTGGACAGGATCGTCTCTTCCAGCCGCCGCGCCGTTGCGGGGTCGAAGATGTCGCCCGTCTCGGCGAAGGCCGCAAAGGCATCCGCGTCCATCACCTCGGACCACATGTAGCTGTAATAGCCCGCCGCATAGCTGTCGCCCGCAAAGACATGCGCGAAATGCGGCGTCGCATGACGCATGGGGATCGCCGCCGGCGCCTCCAGCCCCTTCAGCACCTCGGCCTGTCGTGCCATCGGATCCGCGGCAGGCGCACCCTCATGGAAGGCCAGGTCCACCAGCGCGCTCTCCAGATATTCCACGGTCGAGAACCCTGCCCCGGCCTTGCCCGCCGCCAGCATCCGGTCGCGCAGATCGGCGGGCAGGACATCACCGGTCTCATGGTGGCGCGCATGGGCATCCAGCACCGCGGGCTGCTCCAGCCAGTGTTCATAAAGCTGGCTGGGCAGTTCCACGAAATCCTGCGCAACCGAGGTCCCCGAGATCGAGGGCCAGGTCACGTCCGACAGGATGTGATGCGTCGCGTGGCCGAATTCGTGGAACAGCGTGCGCGCATCGTCCCAGGACAGGAAGGCCGGCCCACCCGGCTGGTCCGGCGGGGTGAAGTTGCAGACGTTGACCACGATCGGCCTCTGACCGTCACCGATCTTGTGCTGCATCTGCAGGGCCGAACACCACGCCCCCGACCGCTTGGACGGCCGCGCGAAATAGTCGCCCACAAAGACGGCCATCAGCTGATCGCCGCGGGTGATCCGCCAGGCGCGCACGTCGGGCGCCCAGAGCGGCGCCTCCAGCGGCTGGAACTCCAGGCCGAACAGGCGATGCGCGACGTCGAAGACCGCACCCAGCATCGCGTCCAGCGTCAGATAGGGGGCCACGTCATCGGCGTCGAAATCATGCGCGCGGGCGCGATGCCGTTCGGCATAGAGGCGCCAGTCCCAAGCCTCCAGAGGACCGTTGACGCCGTCCTCGTGCAGCATTTGGGCCAGCACCTGCTGATCGGACAGCGCGCGGGCGCGCGCCGCGGTCCAGACCTGGGACAGCAGGTCGCGCACGCGGTCGGGCGTCGCCGCCATCTGCGTCTCCAGCTTGTAGCTGGCGAAATCGGCATAGCCCAACAGCTGCGCGCGCTCATGGCGCAGGGCCAGGATCTCGGAGACCAGCGGCAGGTTGTCGGTCGCCGCGCCGCCTGCCCCCGAACCCGACCCGCGCGCGGTCCAGGCCCGGAACGCCGTCTCGCGCAGCGCGCGGTCCTGGGCATGTTCCAGGAAGGGGACGATCAACGAACGGTTCAGCGTCACCACCTGCCCCGTCATGCCGCGTTCGCGCGCCGCCGCCCGCATGGCACGGACCAGCCAGTCGGGCAGACCCGCCAGGGCGTCGTCGGCCACGGGCAGGACATAATCACGTTCGTCCGTCAGCACGTTCTGGGTGAACTCGGTGGTCAGCACGGCCAACCGGGCGCGGATCTGGGCCATGCGGGCGCGGCCCGCCTCGTCCAAGCCCGCCCCGGCCCGCGTCAGGTCGCGCAGCGCCAGTTCCGTGATGCGCCGATCCTCGGGCGAAAGGCCGTCGGCGGCGGCCGCCACGGCGCGCACGCGGGCGTACAGACGCGGATCCATGCTGATCCGGCTGCCGTATTCGGCAAGCCTGGGGGCAAAATCACGCTGCAGCGCCTGGCGCGCGTCGTTCGAATCGACCCCGGCCAAGGTGTAGAACACCGAAAGGACGCGGTTCAGATCCTCGTCCGCGGTCTCCATCGCCGCGATGGTGTTGGCAAAGTCGGGCGCGTCGGGGTTGGCGGCGATCGCCTCGTTCGCGGCTTCGGCCGCGGCCAGCGCCTGGTCAAAGGCGGGGGCGAAATCCGTGTCGTGGATCAGGTCGAAACGCGGCAGGCCTTCGGGGCCGGTCCAGCGGGTCAGTTGCGGGTTCATCAAGACCTCCTGTCGTCGACAGGCAGCCTAGGGTTGCGCCGCGCCGGGTTCCAGCGCCGATTGCGCCCCGCAGACCGGACAGGCCGGGTCCTGCGCGCAGGCGATCGTCCGGGTTTCGCCATAGAGCCCGTCGAACAGCATCATCCTGCCGCGCAGGCCCTGGCCCGCGCCGGTCAGGTGCTTGATCGCCTCCAGCGCCATCAGGCTGCCGATCACGCCGGGCAGCGCGCCGACCACCCCCGCCTCGGCGCAGGGGGCGTCGCGTTCAGGGGCCACGGGGAACAGGCAGGCCATGCAGGGCCCGCCGCGGGCCGGGTCGAACAAGGTCACCTGCCCCTCCCATTGGCCGATGGCGCCCGACAGCAGGGGCACGCCCGCCGCCACGCAGGCCCGGTTGATCGCGGCGCGGCCCGCGAAACTGTCGGTGCCGTCGATGACCAGATCATGTCCCGCGATCAGGTCGCTGTCGCCTTCGGTGATGCGGCGGATCAGGGGCGTCACGTCCAGATGCGGGTTCAGCCGCAGCATCGCCTCGGCCGCGGCATAGGCCTTGGGTTCGCCGCGCAGATCGTCGCGAAAGATCACCTGGCGCTGCAGGTTGGACAGGCTGACCGTGTCGTCATCCGCCAGCGTGATCCGCCCAACCCCGGCTGCAGCCAGGTACAGGCAGACGGGCGAGCCCAGCCCCCCTGCCCCGACGACCAGCACCCGCGCGTCCTTCAGCCGCATCTGACCCGCACCGCCGATCTGGTGCAGGACCAGATGGCGGGCATAGCGGTCCAGCTCTGCGTCCGACAGCCCGGCATCGCGGGTCACGGGGGCGGGCGCGGGCGTGGCCTGAACGCGCAGTCGCGCCAGCAGCCGGCGATAGCCGATGACCAGCATCACCACCGCGCCCAGAACCAGCCAGCCCGCCGCGCTGCCACCAAGGGCGGCGGCGGCACCGCTCCCCGGCGCGATCACCTGGAGCGACAGCATGCCAACCCACAGGATCCCCACCATCAGCAGCACCACCTGGCGTGGCAGATGCAGCACCCGGCCCAAAATCAGCAGCATCACGATCAGGAAGACGCCGGTCACAGCCCCGCCCCCCCGGTGGAACCGAACCCGCCCTGCCCGCGCACGGTGTCGTCCAGCGCGTCGACCAGATCGAACCGGGCCTGCGGCGCGGGGGCCACCACCATCTGGGCGATCCGGTCGCCGTGGCGGATGGTGAACGGCGCATCGCCAAGGTTCAGCACGATCACCCCCAGGGGGCCGCGATAGTCGCAGTCGATGGTGCCGGGGCTGTTGGGCAGGGTCAGGCCGTGCTTCAGGGCCAGCCCGGACCGGGGGCGGACCTGGACCTCCCACCCCTGCGGGATGGCCAGGGCCAGCCCGGTGGGGATCAGCGCGCGGCCCATCGGCGGCAGGGTCACCCCCTGCAGCCGGTCCGCGGGGGCCAGGTTCGCGCACAGGTCGGCCCCCGCCGCCCCCGCCGTCTGATAGGACGGCAGCGGAAGGGCGGGGTCGGCATCGGGAAGGCGCATCACGCGCAGGACGGGCTGGTGGGTCATGCCCCTATCCATGCAACGCAAAAGGCCGCGCGGCAATGCCGCACGGCCTTTCAGCATGTCGCAGGCGGGATGGATCAGCGCGGAGCGATCATCATCACCATCTGGCGACCTTCCAGCTTGGGCATGGTCTCGACCTTGCCGGCCTCTCCGACGTCGTCGCGGACGCGGTGCAGCAGTTCCAGGCCAAGATCCTGGTGGGCCATCTCGCGGCCGCGGAAGCGCAGGGTCACCTTGACCTTGTCGCCGCCTTCCAGGAACTTCAGCACGCTGCGCATCTTGACGTCATAGTCGTGGGTATCGGTTCCCGGACGGAACTTGATCTCCTTGACCTCGATGACCTTCTGCTTCTTGCGGGCCTCGGCCTCGCGTTTCTGCATCTCGTACTTGTACTTGCCGAGGTCCATGACCTTGCAGACCGGGGGGGCCGCGTTCGGCGAAATCTCGACCAGATCCAGCCCGGCATCCTGTGCCATCTGCATGCCGACCGACGGCGGCACGACGCCGATGTTTTCCCCTTCGGGACCGATCAGGCGGATTTCGGACACGCGGATGCGTTCGTTGGTGCGGGGACCGGTGTCACGTTGGGGCGGTGCGTTATGCGGGCGGCGGGCTATGGCGTTGCTCCTTTTATGGCCAATGCGAAGTGACAGGAAAATAAGGGCAACCGCGCCATTATTCAACCGGAATTGATCAGGACGGGGCGCAATTCGGCCCTACGGCGACCCGATCCGGGGGCAATCGGGGGGTGCGGCGCTTTTCCGGCGCGGGGGGCTGTGTCATAGAGTGTGCAAATGCCGTGAACATCAGGGGTCCATGATGCCGAAACTGTTGCCCATCGTCGTGATTCTGGTTCTGGCCGCGGGGGGCGCGTCATACCTGATGCAAGGCCGCACCGACGAACCCGTTGAGATGGCCCAGGCCCCCGAGGCCCAGACCGCGGCCCCCGACACCGTCGCGGGCGACGCCGCGCGCCTGGCCGACGATGCCGCCGACGCCGCACAGACCGCCGCGGAAACCGCGGACGAGGCCCCCGCGACAGAGGCGACGGACAGC
>NZ_WEKR01000019.1:0-46155 GCF_024105395.1 Paracoccus sp. 08
GCTGGTGGCGCTGGTGATGGCGCTGATCTTCGGGGGGGCGGGCCAGATGGGCCTGGGGCTGCGCGCCCTGGCCGCCACGATGGCCACGCCGCAGCCGGGCGCCGCGCCGCCGCAGGGGCCAGTCTGGGAGGGCTGGGCCGAACCGCCCGCCTATACCCGCCGCCCGACCCTGTACCTGAACGCGCTGGACGAGGGGCAGGTGTTGGACCTGCCCCAGGGCAGCACGATCAGCTTTCGCCTCTATGCCCAGGGGGCAGAGGTGACCCAGGACATCGGGCCCGTCACGTCGGACGATCCGACGGCGCCGGCATTCCGGGCCGACCGCTCTGGCAGCATCGACGTCCAGGGACGTCGTTTCGCCGTGACCGTAGAGCCCGATGCCGTCCCGGTGATCCGCGCGGGCGCCGCGCCCACCCGCCGCGCCGACGGGCGGATGATCCAGGATTACCAGGCCGGGGACGATCACGGCGTCATCTCGGCTCAGGCGGTCATCGCGCTGGACCTGGACGCGGTCGATCGCCGCTTTGGCCTGACCGTAGCGCCCGAGCCGCGCGACCCGGTGGCGCTGAACCTGCCCCTGCCACGGGGCGACCGCCGCGCGGTGCAGGGACAGCTGGCCGAGGACCTGTCGCGCCACCCTTGGGCCAACCTGCCCGTGACCGTCACGCTGCGCGCGGTGGACGGGATCGACCAGGCCGGCCAGTCCGACCCGATGGCGCTGCCCCTGCCGGGGCGGCGGTTCTTCGATCCGTTCGCGGCCACCCTGATCGAGCTGCGCCGCGACCTGCTGTGGTCGCGCCAGAATGCCGGGCGCAGCGCCGAGATCCTGCGCGCCGTCACCTGGCAGCCCGAGGGGTTCGTCGAGGACGATCTGTATGCCGAGCTGCGCGCGGCGGTGCGGCTGCTGGACGGGGACGACCTGACCCCGGAAGCCCGCGACCGTCTGGCCGAGGCCCTATGGGAGGCCGCGATCCTGTTGGAGGATGGCGGTCTGTCGGATGCGCTGGAACGGATGCGCGCCGCGCAGGAGCGCCTGTCAGAGGCGATCCGCAATGGGGCCAGCCCCGACGAGGTCCAGCGGCTGATGGACGAGCTGCGCGAGGCGACCGACGCCTATACCGACATGCTGGCGCAGGAAAGCCAGCCGCAGGATCAGGCCGACAGCCCCGACCGGGGCGGCCAGCAGGGCCAGACCATCACCGCAGACCAGATCCAGGAGATGATGGACGAGATCCAGCGCCTGATGAACGAGGGCCGCATGGCCGAGGCGGAGGCCCTGCTGGACCAATTCAACCGGATGATGGAGAACCTGCAGGTTCAGCAGAGCCAGGGGCAGGGCGAGGGTGAGGGCCGGCAGGGTAGCCAGCCGATGAACCGCCTTGCCGACACGCTGCGCGAGCAGCAGGAGCTGTCGGACGAGGCGTTCCGCGACATGCAGCGCCAGTTCGGCCAAGGCCAGCAGCCCGGTGACGAGGGCCAGGACGGCGGCAGCATGGCCGACCGCCAACGCGCGCTGCGCGAGGAGTTGGGCCAGCAGCAGGGGTTGATGCCCGGGCAGGGGTCACCCGAGGGCGACGCCGCGCGGCGCCAGCTGGACGAGGCCGGGCGCGCGATGGAGGAAGCCGAACAGGCCCTGCGAGACGGCGACATGGCCGGCGCGATGCAGCGCCAGGCCGATGCGATCCAATCCATGCGCGAGGGGATGCGCGCCCTGGGCGACATGATGGCCCAGGAGGGGCAGGAGGGCCAGCAGGGCGGCGAGGGGCAGCAGCCCGGCCAGCAACCCGGCCAGTCGGCGCAGGGCAGCCAGGGGCAGCCTTATCAGGGTCGGCGGCAGTTGGACCCCCTGGGCCGCGAGAGCATGGGTGGCGGCAATGTCATCACCAACGGCGATCCGCTGGCCGAGGGGTTGGACCCCGCACGCCGTGCCCGCGACCTGCTGGACGAGATCCGCCGCCGCAGCGGGCAGCCGGACCGCCCGCAGGACGAACGCGATTACCTGGACCGGTTGCTGGACCGGTTCTGACGGCTCAGCCGCCGACGCGGGTCGCCAGCCATAGCCGCAGTGCGTCCAGCCCGTCGCGCGCCGCAGCCAGCGTCCCCGACAACGGCCAGCCGCGCGTCTCGGCCACCGGGGCCAGCAGATAGACCGCCAGCACCGCTGCAGCCGCCAGCAGGCCCATCGTCATGCCCGCGCCGAAGCCGCGGCCCTGTCGCATCACCCGGATGGGCGTGGCCGTCGCACGGCGATGCACCGTGGTTTCGGCCTGCTGGCGCAATTCGGGCTGGCGCAGGTCCGGCTGGCGCCGTTCCGGTTCACGGGCGTCACGGGCGTCACGGGCGTCACGGGCGTCACGGGCGTCACGGGCGTCACGGGCGTCACGGGCGTCACGGGCGTCACGGGCGTCAGGGCCACGGCCAGTCGATCTCCTCGGCGCCGGGGCGCGGGTCGTCCTGCTGTTCGGCGTCGCGCAGGCGGCGTTCGTGATCGACCTCGCTTTTCAGCATGTCCAGCACGTCCGGGGACAGGCGCGCGCGGGCCGGCGGCAGGGGTCGGGGCGTCTCGTCCTGGTCGGGGCGCCTGCTGAAGAAGCGGCCCAGATCCAGCCGTCCCCCGGCGGCCGGGGGATGGGCCTGCCAGACATGGCCGCAGGCGGGGCATTCGACCTCGCGGCCGCCCTGGGGAATGGCGTCGGGGGGCAGCGCATATTCGGCGCGGCAACCCGGACAGATCAACTTGAATTCAGCCATGCCACCCTCGCATTCATCGTGCGGCTGTTCTATCAAGCGCAGGTCCGGCTTCCAAGTCGCGCCGGGCGCCAAGGGCCCGCACCAGACGGGTCGCAGCGGAAAAGAGGTGGCGCTTGATCGAGATGCGGGATGTCGGCTTCGGCTATCAGGGCCAGGACGAGCTGTTGTCGGGCATGACGCTGACCCTGCAGCCGGGCATGTTCCATTTCCTGACCGGACCGTCCGGATCGGGCAAGACCACGCTGCTGCGGCTGTGCTTTGCGGATCTTCTGTCCAGTTCGGGCCAGATGACGGCCTTTGGCCAGGACATGCGCGGGCTGTCGCGCGACGGCATCGCCGATCTGCGCCGCCGCGTGGGCGTGGTCCACCAGGACCCGCAGTTCCTGGACCATCTGCCCCTGGCAGAAAACATCGCGCTGCCCCTCTCCATCGCTGGAGAGGAGGTGGACATGGACGCGCTGCGCGATCTGCTGGGCTGGGTCCAGCTGTCCCAGCACGCCCGCGCCCTGCCGCCGTCGCTGTCGGGCGGCGAACGCCAGCGGGCCGCGCTGGCCCGCGCGGTGATCCTGTCGCCGGACCTGGTGCTGGCGGATGAACCCACGGGCAACCTGGACTGGGACATGTCCATGCGTCTGATGCAATTGCTGATCGAGCTGAACAAGTCGGGCAAGACCGTCCTGGTGGCGACCCATGACCTGAACCTGATCCGCGCCACCAAGGCGCAGGTGACGGCGCGCGTCCTGCGGATCACCGGCGGCAGCCTGCATCTGGCGGGGGCGGATCTCTGATGGGACGGCTGAATATCGGAAGCCTGTGGCAGGGCCTGACGGGTGACAAGGACGGCGCCGGCGACCGCATCGTGCCGCCGACCGGGTTCACGGCGCAGCTGACGCTGTTTTCCGCAGGCGCCATGGCGTTCCTGGCGGTGTTCGCGCTGGCGCTGGCGCTGGCGACGGGGCGGCTGGCCGACCGCTGGTCCTCCGAACTTGCCGGCAGCGTGACGGTCCGCGTCAGCGCGCCGGTGGCGGAACAGGACGCGCTGGTGCAATCGGCGCTGTCGATCCTGCAGACCACGCCGGGCGCGGGCACCCCGCGGCTGTTGCCCGAGGACGAACTGGCCCAGCTGCTGGAGCCGTGGTTCGGGCCGGACATGCCGGTGGACGCGCTGCCCGTGCCCGCCCTGATCGACCTGCCCGTCGAGGGCGAGTTCGATGCCGAGGGCCTGCGCCTGCGCCTTGAGGCCGAGGTGCCGGGCGCGGTGCTGGACGATCACACCGAATGGCGCCGGCCGCTGGTCTCGGCCGCGAACCGGCTGCGGATGCTGGGCATCGTGTCGCTGATGCTGATCGGGGCCGCCTCGGCCGCGATGATCACGCTGGCGGCCAAGGCCGCGCTGGCCGCGAACGTCCAGGTGATCCGCGTCCTGCGCCTGATCGGCGCGCGCGACCTGACCATCGCCACGGCCTTCGTGCGCCGGTTCACCCGGCGCGCCGCGATGGGGTCCGCCGTCGGCACCGTGCTGGGCATGGGCGCGATCGCCATCCTGCCCGATGCCAGCGCCGCGGGCGGGTTCCTGACCGGGCTGGGCTTTCAGGGCGCGGACTGGCTGATGCCGCTGACCATCCCGCTGATCGCGGCGGGGGTGGGCTTCGTCGCCACGCGGTGGGCGGCGCTGAAGATGCTGGAGGCCGTGCGATGACCGACAGGGCGCGTCCCGGCGCGCTGACCCCCTGGCAGTACGTCCAGAACGTGCTGTTCTATGTCCATGTCGCCTGCGCCACGTTGATCATCGGCCTGTTCGGCCTGCCTGCGCTGCGCCACGGGCGGGCAGGCGCTAACCGCATCGCCACGCGCTGGATCGCCTACATGGTCTGGGCCGCGCGCATCCACCTGCGCCTGACCTGCGAGATCCGCGGCACGCCGCCGACCCACGACTGCATCGTCGCGGCCAAGCACCAGTCGTTCTGGGACATCATGGTCATCGCCCATGCCGTTCCCCGCCGCGCCTTCATCATGAAGCGCGAGGTGATGCGCGTCCCGGTCATGGGCTGGTACGCGTGGAAGACCGGCTGCATCCCCATCGACCGGTCGCGCGGGCGCGACGCAATGGCCGCGATCAGCAGCACCATCAACCAGCGCCTGTCGGCTGAAGGGCTGGGGCAGCTGATCATCTATCCCGAGGGCACGCGCACCCTGCCGGGCCAGCGCAAGCCCTACAAGCAGGGCGTGGTCACGATCCGTGAGGGGACCGGCCTGCCGGTCGTGCCCGTCGCGGTGAACACGGGCATGTTCTGGCCGCGCAGCGGGTGGGGCATCCGCCCCGGACGCGCGGTGGTCGAGTTCCTGCCGCCCATCGATCCCGCCATCCCGGCGGAGGGTTTCCTGCCCCGCCTGCGGGCCGAGATCGAGACCCATTCCGACCGCCTGATGGCCGAGGCCGGGCTAGTCCTGCCGGAACCGGGCGACGCCGATGACGCCGCCCGGAACCGCTCTCACCTCAGGTCGTAGTAGCGCGGGACATGTGGCCCCTGTGGCGGCAGCCCGATGTCGCGCCGCATGTGCGGGGACATCAGGTACGGATCGGGCGGCCGCGGCCGCCTGCGCCGTGGCAGCAGCGCCGCGCGGATCGCGGCCCATAAGACCGCAGTCGCGCCGTGTCGGGCGATCAGGCGGTGCATCGCGGGACGCAGGCGGGCGCTTTGCGGATGAAGATCGGCAATCATCGTCAGTCTCCGGATAGGGGGACCGGACAGGGCGGTGCCTTGTGCGGTCGATGGGGTTCAGGGAAGGGATGACGCCATGCGGACAGGCCCGCGGATCGCGGTCGTGTCAGGTCATGATGTCAGCGGGGTCTGCCTTGCGGCGGTCAGGCGCCTTGTCGCGACGACAAGGGACGCATCGAACCGGTGCGGGTCAGGGCGGGGGCATTGGCATATGATGTCATGAGCCCCTCCTTTCGCGCATGCGTTGCGGGCAGGAGTGCAGGCTGGCCCAGCCTTGCATTTCGCGCAAGACGGCAAAACGCGACAGCCGCCCCAAGACGGGACGGCTGTTGCAGGTCGGTCACAGTATCGTGTGCGTCAGGCCGCAAGCCCCTTGGAGCCCATCGCCAGGAACTTGGCGCGGCGGTCCTTGATCAGCTGGTCGGGTTTCATGTCCGACATCTCGGCCAGCATCGCGGTGATCTCGGCACCTACGGCGGCGATGGCCTCATCGGGTGCGCGCTGCGCCCCGCCCAGGGGTTCGGCGATGATGCGGTCGATCACGGCCAGCTTCTTCAGGTCCTGCGCGGTCAGGCGCAGCGCCTCGGCCGCGTCGCGCATCTTTTCGGCGTCCTTCCACAGGATCGACGCGCAGCCTTCCGGAGAGATGACCGAGTAGATCGAATGCTCCAGCATGGCGATGCGGTTCGCGGTGGCAAAGGCCACGGCTCCGCCTGACCCGCCTTCGCCGATGATGACGCTGACCAGCGGCACGCCGATCTCAAGGCATTTCATGGTGCAGCGGGCGATCGCCTCGCTTTGTCCCCGTTCTTCGGCGCCCTTGCCGGGATAGGCGCCCGGCGTGTCCACCAGCGTGATCACGGGCAGGCCGAAACGGTGCGCCATATCCATCAGGCGGATCGCCTTGCGGTATCCCTCGGGGCGGGCCATGCCGAAATTGTGGTGGATGCGCGACTTGGTGTCGTTGCCCTTCTCATGGCCGATCACCACGCAGGGCGCGTCGTTGAAACGCGCCAGGCCGCCCATCACCGCATGGTCGTCGCCAAAGGCGCGGTCGCCCGCCAGAGGCGTGTATTCGGTGAACAGCGCCTGGATATAGTCGCTGCAATGCGGGCGGTCGGGATGGCGGGCGACCTGCGTCTTCCGCCAGGGGTCCAGGGTCTTATAGAGGTCGCGCAGCAAATCCGACGACTTGCGGTCCAGCGCCGCGGCCTCCTTCTCGACGTCGAGGGTGCCGTCGCCCTTGCGGGCCATGGCGCGAAGTTCCTCGGCCTTGCCCTCGATGTCGGCGAGCGGTTTTTCGAAATCCAGATAGACCATGCGGCATGCCTTTGGGGTTCGGGTTTGGCGCTATATAGGTCGGTGCGGGACGGGTTGCAACGCGGGCGCGGCGGCCGGCACCCGCGGGGCCGGGCGCCGCGCCCGCGTCACTGCAGGTCGGCGAAGGCCGCGCGCAGCCGGTCCGCCGCCTCGATCATCCGCGCCCGCGGCGTCGCGATGTTGAAGCGCATGAACCCGTCGCCGCCCAGCCCGAAGGTCGCGCCGTGATTGGCCGCGATCCGGGCGTCGTCCTGGATGCGACGGGTGATTTCCGCGTCGGTCATGCCGGTGTCGCGGAAATCGACCCAGGACAGATAGGTCGCCTGCAGGGGCATCGACCGCAGACCGGGAATCGCGTTCACCGCCTGATCAAAGATCCGCCGGTTGCCGTCCAGGTAATCGACCAGCGCATCGACCCAGGCCGCGCCCTCGGGCGAATAGGCGGCCGCAACCATGTCCTGGCCCAGCATCGCCGGAGAGATCCCCGCGGCGGCCAGCGCGCCCTGGAACCGCGCCCGCAGGTCGGGGTCGGGGATGATCGCGTTGCCGATATGAGCGCCCGCGATGTTGAAGGTCTTGGTGGCGGCGGTCAGCGTCACCAAGCGCGGCAGGATGTCGGGTGCCACGGTCGCCATCATCCGGTGACGTGGGCCGCCCGGCAGGACCAGGTCGGCATGGATGTCGTCCGAGATCAGGATCAGGTCGTGGCGGTCGCAGAAATCGGCGACCTGGCGCAGTTCGGCTTCGGACCAGACGCGGCCGCCGGGATTGTGCGGCGAACACAGGATCATCATCCGTTCGCGCCCGGTCAGCATCTTTTCCCACGCGTCCCAGTCCAGGGCATACTGGCCGTCGGTCATCGCCAGGGGCAACTCGACCAAGTCGCGGCCGGCGGCGCGGATCACCCGGCCGAAAGCGTGATAGACCGGCGCCATCACGACCACCCCGTCGCCGGGCCGCGTATAGGCGTTCAGCGCCATCGCGACCGCGTTGACCAGTCCCGCGCAGGTCAGCACCCATTCGGGCCGGATCTGCCAGCCGTGGCGATGCGCCATCCACCAGCCGATCGCCGCCAGATAGGGCGGGTTCGCGCCGGGATAGCCATAGACGCCATGCGCCGCGGCGCGGTCGACCGCCGCCTGGACCGCCGCGGGGGGCGCGAAATCCATGTCGGCCACCCACATGGCCAGGCCGTCATCGGCGCCCACGCCGTATGCGGCCTGCATGTCGTCCCACTTGCTGCAATGCGTGCCGCGGCGGTCGATGATGCGGTCGAAATCGGGTTGGGTCATGGGGGCTCCTGCGGGCTGCGTCACCCTAGCCTAGCGGGGTTGTTGCTTATGGTGAAGGCTTGCCCTAAATCCCTTGCCATGAGTGTGAGACCCATCCTGATCCATCCCGATCCGCGCCTGAAGAAGGTGGCCCAACCCGTGGCCCGCATCACGCCCGAGATCGAGACATTGGCCGCGGACATGCTGGCCACCATGTACGAGGCGCCCGGCATCGGCCTGGCCGCGCCGCAGATCGGCGTGGGCCTGCGCGTCTTCACCATGGATGCCAACCGCGACCCCGAGGCGCCGCGCGCGCCCCTGGTGCTGGTCAACCCCGAGGTGACCTGGGCGTCGGACACGCCCAACACCTATGAGGAGGGCTGCCTGTCCATCCCCGACCAGTACGGAGAGGTCACGCGGCCCGCGCAGATCCGCATGCGCTGGCTGGGGCTGGACGGCAAGACCCACGAACGCGAGTTCGACGAGTTGTGGGCCACCTGCGCCCAGCACGAGCTGGATCACCTGGACGGCGTGCTGTTCATCGATCACCTCTCCGCCATCAAGCGGCAGATGATCACCCGCAAGATGGTCAAGCTGAAGCGGGACCTGGCCCGTGCCTGATCGCACGGGTGCCAGCGACTGGATGCGCCCCGACCTGCCGGGGGATCTTGGCCGCGGCACCCTGCGCGACATCGTCCTGTGGCCGGACCCGCGCCTGCGCCTGCGCGCGGAACCCGCCGGCTACATGACCGGCCCCGAACTGCGCGTGCTGGCCGCCGACATGCTGGCCACCATGTATCACGCCCAGGGCCGCGGCCTGGCCGCCCCGCAGATCGGCGTGCTGCGCCGGATCTTCGTCATGGATGCCGGCTGGAAGGACGGCGCGCCCGCCCCCCTGGTCCTGATCGACCCCGAGATCCTGGTCCGGTCGCCGCAGACCGAGACCGCGACCGAAGGGTGCCTGTCCATCCCCGGCCGCCCCGTCGACGTCACGCGGCCTGCCGCCATCGGAATCGGCTGGTATGATCTGGACGGCCGCTATCAGGTGCGCGACATGCAGGGTCCCGCCGCCCGCATCGCCCAGCACGAGGTCGATCACCTGGACGGCCTGTTGATCGTGAAGGACTGACCATGGCCGCGCGCGCGTTCCTGCCCTATGCCGACCCCCGCCTGCACCGCGCCGCCGCGCCGGTGGCAGAGATCACCGAATCCGTCCGCATGATCTGGGACGACATGGTCGACACCATGGAGGCGATGCCCGGCGTGGGCCTGGCCGCGCCCCAGATCGGCATCATGATGGCGCTGGCCGTCGTCGATGCCTCGGGGCCGCGCGGACAGGCGGTCCGCATGGCCAACCCCCGGATCCTGCATGCCAGCGTCAAGCTGCGCGAGCACGAGGAGGCCAGCCCCAACCTGCCCGGCGTCTCGGCCCCGATCAGCCGCCCCCGGGCGGTCACGGTGCGGTTCCTCAACCAGGACGGCGTCGAGGAGGACCGCGATTTCGTCGGCCTGTGGGCCACCAGCGTCCAGCACCAGATCGACCACCTGGCCGGGCGGATGTATGTCGATCACCTGACCCCCCTGCGCCGCAAGATGCTGGTCGCGCGGTCGGCCAAGCTGCACCGCCGCTGATTTTTTTCGTCGTTATGGAATAGAACGACCCGTCGTGTCGTTCTGCTGTCGAACGGCCCGAAAGGCCGTCCGTGCAGCGGGGACCGGCGTCGCGCCCCGTTGCAAGATCGCCGCGGCGCCGGGATTTTCAGAAGGATGCACCCCATGGCACGACTGTTCGGGAATGACGACGACAACCGCCTGACCGGCACCAACGTGGCCGACCTGATCTATGGACGGTCGGGCGACGACGCGCTCTACGGCTTTCGTGGCAACGACACGATCGACGGAGGCGAGGGCAACGACCGCATCTGGGCCAGCGAGGGCGCGAACCGCGTGTCCGGCGGCTCGGGGAACGATCGCATCTGGGCGGGCGCGGGCAGCGACGTGATCGCCGCGGGCGAGGGCAATGACATCGTCGCCGCCGGCCACGGCAACAACCGCGTCTGGGGCGGCGATGGCGACGACGTCCTGTACGCCGGCGCCGGGCGCGACACGCTGGACGGCGGTGATGGGAACGACCGCATGGCGTCGGGGGCGGGCAACGACATCCTGACCGCGGGCGAGGGCGACGACCGGATGATCGCGGGCTTCGGCGCCGACCGCCTGATCGCCGGAGAGGGCAACGACACGCTGAACGGCGGGCTGGGCAACGACACGATGACCGGCGGCGAGGGGGCGGACGTGTTCGTCTTCAACGGCGGGCGCGACCGGATCACCGACTTCGAGAACGGCGACGACGACATCGACCTGCGCGCTCTGGCCAATGTCGACAGCTATGCCCAGATCCGCGGCGCCGCCGTGCAGAGCGGGTCCGACGTCGTGCTGAATTTCGGCCCCAACCAGCTGGTCATCGAGGATTTCCGTCTGAACCAGATGAGCAGCGACGACTTTTCTTGGTAAGATCTTTTGACGGTCCCCCCGCGCAGGTTCGCCCTGCGCGGGGTTTTTTCATGTCTGCGCAGGCAGGTCGTCGCGCACCCGCTCCCACGCCAGGGTCAGGTGGCGGCCCAGGATGTCCGACAGTCCGTCCGCATCCCGCGCCTCCAGCGCCGCGATCATCCGTTCGTGCTCGGCGACCGCGCTAGCCCATTTTTCCGCTCCTTCGTGCCCGATGAAGCGAACGCGCTTCAGCTGCGTTTGCTTGCCGCCTCTTTTGTTACTGCCCCCGGTGCGATAGCCTTCTTCACCGACGTGGATCACCCTTCGGCGCGGCTGAAAATCGACAGTTTGATCTATTTGCAGCGGACTGTGGAGGCTTGGGACAACATAAGCGCGCCTTGCGTGCCTTGCGCGGGCTAGTAGCACATTGAGAACGACTACCGTATGGCCGCTCGACCCGTCGAATGGCACCCGGTCCCATCCTGTCGCTATGATAGGGGGCGATAAACTGACTAACGGCGATCAATACCGCGCGGGGCCTGGGCAATTCCGGCCCCTTCCTGATCGAGTACTGCGGCGGCAGAGCCCTGTAAACTCTGCGCAGAGAACCGCGGCTAAATCCGGCGCATCCTAGCTAAAAAAGACCAGGCGATGACCAACATCACGGGTCGCTCAGAGAATTCTGCTACGGCCGCGCTGGTAGAGTACTGCACCATACTTGCCGCCAGCGTCGTTCTAGTCCCGCTCGGCGCCATGCAACGCTCATGCGCATGCTCAAGGCAAGGTGGTCTTCAGACGTGGGTGGCAGGTCGGGCCAGTATACGGTGTTTGTGATCTATGTCGGTCTCGGAATCGGCTTGGCCGACTGGGCGTCATCACGCCTCTGAGTTTTTACGCTCAGGCAAGCGTGCTTTATCACGACGCACTCAACGAAAGACTGCGGGCCGAGGGGCATCATCACAGCATTGCCCATGTTTCGGGCCGCATGACGACAGCGGGCGGTCGCGGACGATACGCCGGTGCCCTATTACCGGGCGGACGCTGCGCCGCGACGTGGCGGCAGGGCAACCGATCCTGTGTGGCGACGTGGCACTGGACGAAGGCTCGACGCTCCTCCGGCTGCGCCGGATGCAGGACGCCGTCACCGATTGGGGGCTTGCCTCCGGGGCTTGAAGCCCGTCCGCCACGCGGGCATTGAGGGCAGGCACCAACCGGAGGCCTGCCCGATGCGCGTGATCTTCATGGGAACGCCCGACTTCTCGGTCCCCGCCCTGCGGGCCATCGCCGTGCGCCACGACGTGGTGGCGGTCTATTCCCAACCGCCCCGCGCGGCCGGGCGGGGGCAAAAGCCGCGCCCCTCTCCGGTGGCCTTGGCGGCGCAGGACCTGGGGGTCCCGGTCCGCACCCCGGCCCGCCTGCGCGAACCCCAGGACCAGGCTGACTTCGCCGCGCTGGACGCGGATGTGGCGGTGGTCGTGGCCTATGGCCTGATCCTGCCGCAGCCGGTGCTGGATGCGCCGCGCCTTGGCTGCCTGAACATCCATGCCTCGATCCTGCCTCGCTGGCGGGGGGCGGCGCCCATCCACCGCGCGATCCTGGCGGGGGATGCGGAAACCGGCGTCGCGATCATGCAGATGGAGGCCGGGCTGGACACCGGCCCGGTGCTGGCCCTGACCCGCACGCTCATCGCCGCGGATGACACCACGGCCAGCCTGCACGACCGGCTGTCGGCGATGGGGGCGGACCTGATCTGCGACGTGCTGGACCGCCTGCCGCTGCCCGCCGTGCCTCAGGCGCAGGATGGCGTGACCTACGCCGCCAAGATCGACAAGACCGAGGCGCGTATCGACTGGACCCTGCCTGCCGAACAGGTGGACCGCCAGATCCGCGGTCTGTCGCCCTTTCCGGGGGCGTGGTGCATGATCGGGGACGAACGCGTGAAGCTGCTGGCCAGCACCGTCGTCCCGGGACAGGGCGACCCCGGAACGGTCCTGCCCGATTTCACCATCGTCTGCGGCTCCGGGGCGGTGCGCATCACACTGGCACAACGTGCGGGCAAGCGGCCGATGACCCCTGCCGACCTGCTGCGCGGTTGGGCGCTGCCCCCCCGGTTGGGCTAGGGCCGCATCAGCGGCCCGTCGCGCCCGGACGCGGTGGGGGCTTGCCCCCACCCGGCGGACGCGACCGCCATCGCGGGACGCAAACGGCGCCCCGCGTGATGCTCAGATCGCGCCGTGACAGTGCTTGAACTTCTTGCCCGATCCGCAAGGGCACGGATCGTTGCGCGCAGGCATCCCCCAGGTCGACGGATCGGCCTCGTCAAAGCCCGGGCGCGGCGCGGAAGGAGCCTCGGGCGCGGTGGGCGCGGGCGCTGCCGCCTCCGGTTCTGCCGATGCCTCCTCCTGGACCTGCTGCTGCTGGCGGGCCATCTGGGCCGCCATCTCGTCGCGCTCGGCCTGCGTCAGGGGACGAATCTGCGCCAGCCGCTGCGTCACGTCAAAGCGCAGGCCGTCCAGCAGCGTCTCGAACAGCTGGAAACCCTCGGTCTTGTATTCCGCCAACGGATCGCGCTGCGCATAGCCGCGGAAGCCCACGACCGAACGCAGGTGATCCAGCGTCATCAGGTGCTCGCGCCATTTCTGGTCGATCTGCTGCAACAGGACCTGCTTCTCGATCTGCACCATGGTCTCGGGGCCGAAGGCCGCAGCCTTGTCCGCCATATAGGCGTCGCTGGCCTCGGTGATGCGTTTGCGCATCACGTCATGGTCCACGCCGTCCTCGGCCGCCCAATCCGCGACCGGCAGGTTCAGGTTCAGCCGCTCGCGGACCGATTTCTTCAGCCCCTCGGTGTCCCATTGCTCGGGATAGCTGCGGGGCGGCATGTGCTCGTCGATCAGGTCCTCGATCACCTGGTGCCGCATGTCGGCGGTGATCTCTCCGACCTCCTCGCTGTCCATGATCTCGCGGCGCTGGCCGAAGATCGCCTTGCGCTGGTCGTTCATCACGTCGTCGAACTTCAGCAGCTGCTTGCGGATGTCGAAGTTGCGACCCTCGACCTTGGCCTGTGCGCGTTCCAGCGACTTGTTCACCCAAGGGTGGATGATCGCCTCTCCCTCCTTCATGCCAAGCGTCGACAGGACCTTGTCCAGACGCTCGGAGCCGAAGATCCGCATCAGGTCGTCGTCCAGCGACAGGAAGAACAGCGACCGTCCGGGATCACCCTGGCGGCCCGAACGGCCGCGCAGCTGGTTGTCGATCCGCCGGCTTTCGTGGCGTTCGGTGCCCAGCACGAACAGCCCGCCCGCCGCCAGCACCTTGTCCTTCTCTCCGGCATGCTCGGCCTCGATCCGGGCGCGCAGCTCGTCGGGATGGGCGTCCGGATCGGCCTTCAGGGCCTCCATCACCTTCATCTCGACATTGCCGCCCAGCTGGATGTCGGTGCCGCGACCGGCCATGTTGGTGGCGATCGTCACCGCGCCCAGCTTGCCGGCATCGGCCACGATCTGCGCCTCGGCCTCGTGCTGGCGGGCGTTCAGGACGTTGTGGGGCACGCCGTCCTTCTTCAGCATCTCGGACAGCAGCTCGGACTTCTCGATGCTGGTGGTGCCGACCAGGATCGGCTGGCCCTTGGCATGGGCCTCCTTGATCGCCTCGACGACGGCGGCGTTCTTCTCGGTCGCGGTGCGATACACGCGGTCATGGTCGTCGATCCGCGCGATGCCGCGATTGGTCGGAACCTCGACCACGCCCAGCTTGTAGATCTCGGCGAATTCCTCGGCCTCGGTCGATGCCGTGCCGGTCATGCCCGCCAGGCGCTGGTACAGGCGGAAATAGTTCTGGAAGGTGACCGAGGCGAGGGTCACATTCTCGGGCTGGATCTCGACGCCTTCCTTGGCCTCGATCGCTTGGTGCAGGCCGTCCGACAGGCGGCGGCCCTTCATCATCCGACCGGTGAACTCGTCGATCAGCATCACCTCGCCGTCGCGCACCATGTAGTGCTGGTCCCTCAGGAACAGCTTGTGCGCGCGCAGGGCCTGGCTGGCATGGTGGACGATGGTGGTCGATTCCGGATCATAGAGGGTCTGCCCCTCGGGCAGGACGCCGTCGGCCTGCAGACGCGTCTCCAGGAACTCGTTGCCGTCCTCGGTGAAGGTCGCATTGCGGGACTTCTCGTCCAGCTTGTAATGCTCGTCGGTCAGCAGGGGCACATAGGCATCCAGGATGCGGTACAGCTCGGACCGGTCCTGGCTGGGGCCGCTGATGATCAGCGGCGTGCGCGCCTCGTCGATCAGGATGCTGTCGACCTCGTCGACGATGGCGAAGTTGTGACCGCGCTGGACCATCTCGGCCACGCTGCCCTTCATGTTGTCGCGCAGATAGTCGAAGCCCAGCTCGTTGTTGGTGGCATAGGTCACGTCGCAGGCATAGGCGTCGCGCTTTTCGCCCTCGGGCTGGAACGGCACGACCACGCCGCAGGACATGCCCAGCTGGGCATAGACCTTGGACATCCATTCGGCATCGCGTTTCGCCAGATAGTCGTTGACGGTGACGACATGGACGCCCTTGCCCGACAGCGCGTTCAGATAGGCAGGAAAGGTGGCGACCAGGGTCTTGCCCTCGCCGGTCTTCATCTCGGCGATGTTGCCCTGATGCAGGAAGATCCCGCCCATCAGCTGCACGTCGAAGGCCCGCAGGCCAAGCGCGCGGCGCGCACCCTCGCGGCAGTTGGCGAACGCCTCGGGCAGGATGTCGTCCAGCGATTCGCCGCCCGCCACGCGGGCCTTGAATTCGGCGGTCTTGTCGATCAGCCCGTGATCGGACAATGCCTTGAAGCTGTCCTCAAGGGCGTTGATGCGGGCGACCAGCGCGCGCGTGCCCTTGACCTTGCGGTCATTGGGCGTGCCAAAGACCATCTTCGCCAGATTACCGATCATGTTACCTTCGCCATCACGTTGTCGGGAAGGGACGTCACCTGCGGCCCACTTGCCCGCGCCGGTCGCATTGCCGTATCAGGGGCGTTGAACGAACGCGGCGGCGGCGCCTTCCACGGAGTTGGTTTGGATGTAGGCGCAGCCCACCTGACTGTCAATGTTGGCCCGGCCCCCGCGGGGTGCGCGCCGTGAAAGGACCCATCCTCATGACCCGATCGACTTTGCTGGCCGCAGCCGTGCTTGCCGCCCTTTCCGCCCCCGCCGTGGCGCAGGACGCCGATGCCGACCAAGTGGTCGCCACCGTGAACGGCCAGGAGATCACCCTGGGCCAGATGATCGTCATGAAGCAGTCGATCCAAGACCCTGCCATGGCCGAGATGCCCGACCAGGCGCTGTGGGACGTGATGCTGGACCAGCTGATCCGCCAGACCGCCGTGGCCGAATCCGCCGAGGACACCGCCGGCGTGCGCGCCCAGCTGGAGCTGCAGCGCCGCAACACCCTGGCCTCGGCCGCGGTCAGCCAGATCGCCCAGGCCGAGCCCACCGAGGAAGAGCTGCAGGCCAGCTATGACCGCCTGTTCGCCGATGCGGGCAGCGTGACGGAATACAACGCCGCCCATATCCTGGTCGACAGCCAGGAGAAGGCCGCCGAACTGAAGGCCGAGGTCGATGGCGGCGCCGATTTCGGCACCGTGGCCGAGGCGAACTCGACCGGGCCGTCCGGTCCCAACAAGGGTGATCTGGGCTGGTTCGCCGCTGACCAGATGGTGCCGCCCTTTGCCGAGGCCGTCGCCGCGCTGGAGCCGGGCCAGGTCAGCGACCCGGTCGAGACCGAATTCGGCTGGCACGTCATCAAGCTGAACGAGACCCGCCTGCGCGAGGCGCCCCCGCTGGCCGAGGTCCGTGACCAGATCAGCCAGATGGTCCTGCGCGAGAAGGTCGAGGCCCAGATCCAGAGCCTGGTGACCGCCGCCGACGTCAAGAAGACCGAAGGTCTGGACCCCGCCCAGCTGAACGCCACCGACCTGCTGGAGGCCGAGTGATGGGAAAGGCGGGTCTGCCCGTCTCTCCTCTGGCACCTGCGCGGTTTCCTGACCTGCCGGTGATCGCGGGCGTCGATTTCGCCAGCGCCGCCGCCGGGATCAAGTACCAGGGCCGCAGCGACGTCACGCTGATCCGCATCGCGCCGGGCAGCACGGTGGCCGGGGCCTTCACCCGGTCGTCCACGCGCGCCGCCTGCATCCTGGACAACCAGGCCAAGCTGGCGCAGGGGGGCGATGCGCCCGACGGCGCGGCGATCCTGATCAATTCCGGCAACGCCAATGCCTTCACCGGCGCGCGCGGCCAGCAGTCGGTCGACGCCGTCTGCGCGGCCGTGGCGGGTGCCCTTGACCTGCCGCAGGGGCGGGTCTTCACCTCGTCGACCGGCGTGATCGGAGAGCCGCTGCCGCACGAGCGGATCGTGGCCATCGTGGGCGATCTGGCACGTGATCTGGATGCGGGCGGGGTCGCGGATGCGGCGCGTGCGATCATGACCACCGACACCTTCCCCAAGGGCGCGTCCGCTACCCTGGCGGACGGCACCCGCATCGCGGGCATCGCCAAGGGTTCTGGGATGATCGCGCCCGACATGGCGACGATGCTGGTTTATCTGTTCACCGATGCCACGGTGCCTGCAGCCGTGCTGCAGCAGGCGCTGTCCTCCGGGCTGGACGCGACCTTCAACGCGATCACCGTGGACAGTGACACGTCCACGTCCGACGCGCTGATCCTGGCCGCGACAGGGCAGGGGGCGGGCGCACCCATCACCGATCTGGACAGCGATGCGGGGCGCGACTTCGTAACCGCGCTGCACGGCGTCATGCGCGATCTGGCCCATCAGGTCGTCCGCGACGGCGAGGGCGCCACCAAGTTCGTCGAGATCGCCGTGACGGGCGCCGCGGATGCGGCCGACGCGCATTGCGTGGCCATGGCCATCGCCAATTCGCCGCTGGTCAAGACCGCCATCGCCGGACAGGACGCCAACTGGGGCCGCATCGTGGCCGCGGTGGGCAAGTCGGGCGCGCGCGCCGACCGTGACCGCCTGCGCATCGCGTTCGGGGACATGGTCGTGGCCCGCGACGGCTGGCGCGATCCCGACTATGACGAAGCCGCCGCCAGCGCCTACATGCGCAACCAGGACCTGCGGATCGCCGTCGATCTGGGATTGGGTGACGCGGCGCGGACGGTCTGGACCTGCGATCTGACGCACGGCTATATCGACATCAACGCGGATTACCGGTCGTGAAGACCGTCCTGGTGTCTGCGGTGGCACTGATCGATCCCGACGGGCGGGTGCTTCTGGCACAGCGCCCGCCGGGCAAGTCCATGGCGGGCCTGTGGGAATTCCCCGGCGGTAAGGTCGAACCCGGAGAGACCCCCGAGGCCGCCCTGATCCGCGAGCTGGAGGAGGAGCTGGGCATCCAGACCTGGAACAGCTGCCTGGCGCCGCTGACCTTTGCCAGCCACGCCTATGACACGTTCCACCTGCTGATGCCGCTGTTCGCCTGCCGCCGCTGGCAGGGAATCGTCCAGCCGCGCGAAGGGCAGCAGCTGGCTTGGGTCCGGGCACGCGATTTGCGCGATTACCCCATGCCTGCGGCAGACATTCCCCTCATCCCGGCCCTGCAGATGTGGCTATAGTGTCGCAAATTTGAGTGATCCGATTGCATTGTTGCTGAAAAAAGTCGTAGATGATCAAGTTGCGAACGATTTTTTAACCATTTCATGACTAACTTTGTTTAGGGCACAGAGGAGGCTTGACATGATTCGCACTATTTCCGTCGGCAGCTACATCTCGATCCAGGGTCTTTTCGAGGGCTCGACCGCGGATGGGAACATCCTGGTCCGCGTCGGCGACCGCACCTTCGAGGGCAAGCCGGTCGGCCACTGACCGTTCCGGCGCATGGGGGAGCGTGGCGCCAAGGGAACCGCATGAACACCAAGGGGGTGATCCGAAAGGGTCACTCCCTTTTCCGTTCCATCCTGCCGGAACCCGGAACGCAAAAAGCCGGGCGATCGGATCGCCCGGCTTTCGCATGTCGCAGACAGTCGCTTACAGCGAGCGTTCGACCTCTTCGCGTTCGAAGATCTCGATGACATCGCCGGGGCGGATGTCGTCATAGTTCTCGAAGGCCATGCCGCATTCCTGACCGGACTGCACTTCCTTGACCTCGTCCTTGAAGCGCTTGAGCGTCTTCAGCGTGCCTTCGTGGATCACCACGTTGTCGCGCAGCAGGCGCACGCCGGCCGAACGACGGGCCACGCCCTCGGTCACCAGACAGCCGGCGACGTTGCCGACACCCGTGACTCGGAACACTTCCTTGATGGTCGCGTAACCGATGAAGTTCTCGCGAATCTCGTTGGACAGCATGCCCGAAGCGGCGGCCTTGATGTCGTCCAGCAGGTTGTAGATGATCGAGTAGTAGCGGATCTCGACACCCTTCTGGTTCGCGGCGTTGCGTGCCGGAGCGTTGGCCCGGACGTTGAAGCCGATGACCGGAGCGCCCGACGCCTCGGCCAGGCCGATGTCGGATTCGGTGATCGCACCCACGCCGTAATGCAGCACGCGGACGCGGACCTCGTCGTTGCCGACCTTTTCCAGGGCCTGCACGATGGCCTCGGCCGAACCCTGCACGTCGGCCTTGAGGACGACCGCCAGTTCGGACACGTTCACGTCCGCCTTGGCCTTGGCCATCATCTGCTCCAGCGTGGTCGCGGCACCGGCTGCGGCGCGCTTGTCCTTGGTCTGCTGGGCGCGGAACTCGGCGATCTCGCGGGCCTGGGCCTCGGTCTCGACCACGTTCAGCACGTCTCCGGCTTCGGGGGTGCCGTTCAGGCCTAGGACTTCGACCGGGACGGACGGGCCGGCTTCCTCGACGCGGTCGCCCTTGTCGTTGATCAGGGCGCGGACCTTGCCCCACTGCTCGCCCACGACGAAGATGTCGCCGCGGCGCAGGGTGCCGTGCTGGACCAGGACGGTGGCCACGGGGCCGCGTCCGACATCCAGCTGCGCCTCGATGACCGCGCCCTGTGCGGCACGGTTCGGGTTGGCGCGCAGCTCCAGCAGTTCGGCCTGAAGCGCGATGGCCTCCAGCAGGTTGTCCAGGCCCAGGCCGGTCTTGGCCGAGACCTCGACATCCTGCACGTCGCCCGACATGGCCTCGACGACCACCTCGTGCTGCAGCAGGTCGGTGCGGACCTTCTGCGGGTCGGCCTCGTGCTTGTCGATCTTGTTGATCGCCACGATCATCGGCACGTTGGCGGCCTTGGCGTGGTTGATGGCCTCGACGGTCTGGGGCATCACGGCATCATCCGCCGCGACCACCAGCACCACGATATCCGTGACGTTCGCGCCCCGGGCACGCATCGAGGTAAAGGCCGCGTGGCCCGGCGTGTCCAGGAAGGACAGGACGGCGCCACTGTCGGTCGTCACCTGATAGGCGCCGATATGCTGCGTGATGCCGCCGGCTTCGCCCGAAACGACGGAGGCCTTGCGGATCGCGTCCAGCAGCGAGGTCTTGCCGTGGTCGACATGGCCCATGATCGTGATGATCGGCGGGCGAGGCTGCATGTCCTCGTCACGATCGACCGTCGGGGCGATGACCTGCTCCACATCGCTGTCGCTGACGCGCAGGACCTTGTGGCCGAATTCCTCGATCACCAGCTCGGCTGTATCGGCGTCGATGGGCTGGTTGGCGGTGACCATCATGCCCATCTTCATCAGCGCCTTGACCACATCGGCGGCGCGTTCGGTCATGCGGTTGGCCAGCTCCTGGACCACGATGGTCTCGGGCAGGCGGACTTCGCGGAACTGCTTTTCGGGACGGGCGGACTGGCCCATCGCCTTCTGGCGCGTGCGTTCCTGCTTGCGCTTCATCGCGGCCATGCTGCGCTGGCGGCCGCCTTCGCCGTTCAGCGCCTGGTTCAGCGACAGCTTGCCGCCGCGACGGTTGTCGTCGGTGGTCTTGGCCTTGGCGGTCTTGTCGCGGTCCGTGCGCTCGACGCGGTCGGTCTTGCGGGCCACGCCGGTCGTGACGCCCTTGGTCTCGGCGCGCGAGGCGGCAGCCTCGATCGCGGCCTGATCGGGGGCGGCGGGCTTGGTCGCACCGGCCGAAGGCTTGGGACGCTCTTGGCGCGGCTCTGCCTTGCGGCGGGCCTCGTCGGCGGCATCCTGCGCGGCTTGGGCCTCGGCCAGGGCTTTGGCCTTGAGGGCCTCCTCGCGCTCGCGCTCCTCGCGGGCCTTGGCCTCGATCTCGGCGCGGCGGCGCTCGCGCTCCTCCTCCCGGGCCTTCTCGTCGGCCAGGCGCTTGGCGGCGTCATCGGCCTCGCGTGCCTTGGCGGCGGCAAGGGCCTTCAGGCGGCGTTCCATCTCGGCATCGGAGATGCCTGCGGGGCGCTTGGAGCTGTCGCCGGCCACGCGGGCGGTCAGCGGGTTCTTTTCTTTCTGCGCATCCGTCATCGGCGCGGCTGCCTTGGGCACCACGACGCGCTTGCGCTTGGTTTCGACGACGACGCTTTTGGTGCGACCGTGGCTGAAGCTTTGCTTGACTGCGCCGGGGCGATTACCGCCACCAAGGCCCAAGGGGGTTTTTCCGTCTTTGTCGCTCATCTGCGTCTTCATTCCTTCCCGACAGCCGTATTGCCGTCGTCATGCCCGCGCAGACCCGTTAGTCTGCCGGCTTCCAAGATCACCTTGTCCGTCAGGCCACCCTTCGCAAGCGCGCCGTGTATGACATGACTGCGCCCAAAGGACAAACCCAATTCTGATGCGGTCAGGCAGCCGAACCAGCGTCCGCCGGTGGGCGTCCACAGCTTGCCCTTGCCGCGGTCCGACCCGTCGCTGGCCTGAAGCAGCACCTTGGCGCGACCTTCGGCCAGCCAGCCCTTGACCTTTTCGAACCCCGCCACCGCGCGGCCCGATTTCCGCGTCAGCGACACCAGTTCGACCAGCCGGCGGGCGATGCCCGCCTCGACCAGATCGGCCAGGTCTGGGGCCGCCTGAACCGGAGCCTTGGCGGCACGAGAGAACAATCCCTTGGTCACCGCCTTGTTCAGGGCCGCCTTGTCGGCGGCGACCCAGATGCCGCGACCGGGCAGCTTTTCCGCCAGGTCGGGCACGACCTGCCCGTCAGGGCCGATCACGAAACGGATCAGGCCCCGCTTGGGTTGCACCTCGCCGGTGGCGATGCACCGGCGTTCCGGGTCGTCGTCCCGGTCCTTGTCATGTCCACCACGGCTCAATCTGTGCTCCGATCCGGGGCGATCAGGCCCCGGCCTCCTCGTTGTCGTCATCGTCCTGCAGGTCGTCTTCCGCATCCGTGTCGTCCAGCTCGGTCGGATCGACCCAGCCCAGCATCACGCGCGCGGTCATGACCATGGTCTGCGCATCTTCCAGCGTCACGCCATAGGGTTCCAGCAGGCCTTCGTCCTTGACGCGGGCACCGTTGACGGTGGTCCAGCCACCGGCCAGCTCCCAGTCGGCGCAGGTCGCGAAATCTTCCAGCGTCTTGACGTCGTCCTTGGCCAGCGCCTCTACCATCTGGGGTGTCAGACCCTCGAATTCAATGAGGCTGTCCTCGGCGCCCAGGGCACGCGCGGCGTCCAGGGCGGCCTTGTTCTTGGCCTCCAGCACGTCGCGGGCGCGGG
Source organism: Paracoccus sp. 08 (assembly GCF_024105395.1). Classification (NCBI taxonomy): domain Bacteria; kingdom Pseudomonadati; phylum Pseudomonadota; class Alphaproteobacteria; order Rhodobacterales; family Paracoccaceae; genus Paracoccus; species Paracoccus sp. 08. The sequence goes on from NZ_WEKR01000019.1 coordinate 22,177, forward strand.
CCTGCAGCTCGGCTGCGGTGCCTTCGTCGACCCCGTCGATCGTCAGCAGCTCGTCCTGGTCGACATAGGCGACCTCCTCCAGGTTGGTGAACCCTTCGGCCACCAGCAGTTGGGCGAAGAACTCGTCCAGGTCCAGCTGCTCCATGAACAGCGCGGTGCGGGTGTTGAACTCTGCCTGACGACGCTTGGATTCCTCCTCGTCGGTCAGGATGTCGATATCCAGGCCGGTCAGCTGGCTGGCCAGGCGCACGTTCTGGCCGCGACGGCCGATGGCCAGCGACAGCTGCTCGTCGGGGACGACGACCTCGATCTTGTTGGCCTCCTCGTCGAAGACGACCTTGCTGACCTCGGCGGGCTGCAGCGCGTTGACCAGGAAGGTCGCCTGGTCCTCGTTCCAAGGGATGATGTCGATCTTCTCGCCCTGCAGTTCGCCGACGACGGCCTGCACGCGGCTGCCGCGCATGCCGACGCAGGCGCCGACCGGGTCGATGCTGCCGTCATGGCTGATCACGGCGATCTTGGCGCGCGAACCGGGGTCGCGGGCGACGGCCTTGATCTCGATCACGCCGTCATAGATCTCGGGGACTTCCATCTTGAACAGTTCGGCCATGAACTGCGGGTCGGTGCGCGACAGGAAGATCTGCGGCCCGCGCGTCTCGCGGCGCACGTCCTTGATATAGGCGCGGATGCGGTCGTTCGGACGATAGCTTTCGCGGCCGATCTTCTCGTTGCGGCGCAGGATCGCTTCTCCGCGGCCGACGTCGACGATGATGTTGCCGTATTCCTCGCGCTTGACGACACCGTTGATGATGCTGCCGGCGCGGTCCTTGAATTCCTCGTACTGGCGGTCGCGCTCGGCCTCGCGGACGCGCTGCAGGATCACCTGCTTGGCGGATTGCGCGGCGATGCGGCCCAGTTCGACCGGGGGGACCTGGTCGATGATCTCGTCGCCGATCTGGGGGTTATCCAGATAGGGCTTGGCCTGCTCGACCGTCAGTTCGGCCTGATAGTTCTCGACGGCATCGTCGGCCACGACCGTGCGCACGCGCGTGAAGGTCGCGTTGCCGGTGCGGCGGTCGATCTTGACGCGGATGTCCATCTCCGCGCCGTAGCGGGACTTGGCGGCGCGGGCCAGGCTGTCTTCCATCGCTTCGATGACCAGCTCGGGCTCGATCATCTTCTCGCGGGCGACGGCTTCGGCCGTCTGCAGCAGTTCAAGCTGGTTGGCAGAGGTGATGGCCATCACTCACTCCTTGGGTTGCACGGCGGTCGCGCCGTCATCATCGGTTTCGATCTCGTCGAAGGCGGTTTCGTCCAGGTTGTCGATCTCGACCCCGGCTTCCTTCTTCTGACGCAGCATTTCCTTGATCAGCTCGTCCGTCAGGACCAGCTTGGCATCCGACAGCAGGTCGAAGTCCAGCCCGATCGTGTGGGTCTGGCCCTTGTCCTCGATGTTGATCAGCACCTCGGTGCCCTCGACGCCCGCCAGGACACCCTTGAACTTCTTGCGCCCGTCGATCGCCTGGTTCAGGTCCAGCCGCGCCTCATAGCCCTCGAATGTCCCAAAGTCCTTCAGGCGGGTCAGGGGACGGTCGATGCCGGGGCTGGACACCTCGAGGTGATAGTTGTCCTCGATCGGGTCCTCGACATCCAGCGTGGCGCTGACCGCGGTCGAGATCTGGGCGCAGTCGTCCACGTTGATGCCGCCCTCGGGGCGGTCGGCCATGATCTGCAGCGTGGCGGTCTTGCCGCCCTGCAGGCGGACGCGCACCAGCTCGTATCCCAGATCCTCGATCACCGGGGTGATGATCTCGGCCAGGCGGCGGTCGATCGCGGTCTTGGCGATCAGGTCGTTCGTGACGGGCAGATCGTCGGACATCAGATCCTCTTGGACAGGAAAAAGGGGCCGTCAGCGGGCCCCATGCGGAAGTTCCGGTGGGCAGGGTTTGGACGCCTGCACCGCTGTTGATCGGTCCTATAGCCGGAGACGGGCCCGAATGCAAGCGATCTTAGGCGGCGGGTCCCGGCACGGCAGGGTTGTCGCGCCAGATGCGCCAGTTCAGTCCCGACGCGACGCCAAGCCAGGCCAGATAGGGCAGCAGCATCGCCCCCGCGATCCGGTCCAGCGACCAGAAGGTCACCGTCATGGCCGCGACCGTCACCAGCAACGTGGCGATGATCGCCATGCCCAGGGCCATCCGCCGCGCCCCGAAGAAGACCGGCGTCCACAGCGTGTTCAGTGCGATCTGCGCCGCCCACAGGGCCAGCGCGGCCCCCGCGCCGGGCAGGCCCGCCACCCGCGTCGCGGCCGCGGCCGACAGCAGGTAGATGATCGTCCAGGCCACGGGAAAGGCCCATTTCGGCGGGGTGAAGCCGGGCTTGCGCAGCCCGTCATGCCACGCACCGGGCTTGAAGATGACGCCGGTCGCGGCGGCGGCGACGCTGGCCAGCAGGAAGACCGGGAACAGGATCAACGGGGCGCCCTCCGGCTGCGGTCCTCGTCGCGGATGCCGTCCATGATGGCGGCCAGCTCTGCGGTGATGCGGGGTTCGGAGAGGGCGTGGCCCGATGCCGGGACCAGACGCAGTTCGGCCCGGTCCCACCCCTGGGCCAGCCGGTGCGCGCTGACGGGCGGGCAGACCATGTCATAGCGGCCCTGGACGATGATCGCGGGCAGGTGTTCGATCCGCCCGCGGTCGCGCAGCAGCTGCCCCTCGTCCAGGAAGCAGCTGTTGCTGAAATAGTGATTCTCCAGCCGGGCAAAGGCGCGGGCGTAATCGGCGGGGGCATGGCCCGCGGCCTGCGACTGCAGCCCCGCCAGCGCGTTTTCCCACATCAGCCAGGGCTGCGCGAATCGCGCCTGACGGCCCAGATCGTCGTCGAACAGCCGCCGGTGATAGGCGCCGATCATGTCTTGGCGTTCGGATTCGGGGATCGGCTCCTGGAAGCGCTCCCACAGGTCGGGAAAGAACCGCGCGGCGCCCCCGCCATAGAACCAGTCCAGTTCGGACCGCATCCCCAGGAACACCCCGCGCAGCACCAGCCCGGTGACATGGTCCGGATGCGCCTGCGCATAGGCCAAGGCCAGCGTCGCCCCCCAGCTGCCGCCGAACAGCAGCCAGCGGTCGATGCCAAGGCGCGCGCGGATCAGGGCGATGTCGTCGATCAGATGCGCGGTGGTGTTGGCCCGCACCGACGCGGTGGGCCGCGACCGCCCGCAACCGCGCTGATCGAACAGCACCACGCGGTAATGCGCCGGGTCGAAAAAGCGCCGCATATAGGGGCTGCACCCACCGCCTGGCCCGCCATGCAGCACCAGAACGGGCCGGCCCTGCGGGTTGCCGCATTCCTCGGCGTACAGGATGTGGCCCTCGCCCACGTCGATCTCGTGGCGGGCAAAGGGTTCGACCGCCGGGTGAAGGCGGCCATGTGACGCGGAGATTTGTCCTGCCAATCGGTCCATCCTGCCACTATAAGCACAGACAACGCCGCCCGCCAGAAGGACCGCCCCCCAATGACCACGTCCAGCAGCATCGACCAGGCCGAGATCGCGAAATTCGAGGCGATGGCCGCCGAATGGTGGGACCCCAACGGCAAGTTCCGGCCCCTGCACCTGATGAATCCGCTGCGGCTGGACTATATCCGCGACCAGATCGCGGCCGAATACGGGCGCGACCGGCGCAGCCTGCGGCCCTTCGCGGGGCTGCGGGTGCTGGACATCGGCTGCGGCGGCGGGCTGGCCAGCGAACCGATGGCGCGCTTGGGCGCGGATGTGGTGGGCGCGGATGCGACCCAGGTGAACATCGCCGTGGCCCAGACCCATGCCGATCAGCACGGGCTGGCGATCGATTACCGCGCCGCCACGGCCGAGGCGCTGGTCGCGGCGGGCGAACGCTTTGACGCGGTCCTGGCGCTGGAGATCGTCGAACATGTCGCCGACCCCGCAGCCTTCGTCGCGACCTGCCACGACCTGCTGCGCCCCGGCGGGCTGCTGATCCTGTCGACGCTGAACCGCACCGCGCGCAGCTTCGGCGCGGCGATCATCGGGGCGGAATGGATCATGCGCTGGCTGCCGCGCGGCACGCATGACTGGGCGCGCTTCATCACCCCGGACGAATTGGCCGCCCATGCGCAGGCGGCGGGGCTGATGGTCGCGGACCGCAAGGGGATGGTGTTCAACCCGATCACCTTCGGCTGGTCGATGTCGGAGCGCGACCTGGCGGTGAACTACATCATGACGGCGCGTCGGGCCTGAGGCCTCAGGGCTTGGGCGGGTCGGCCTCCAGCCGCAGGCGCAGCTCGCGCAGGACGGGCAGGGCGCCGCGCACCCGGTCCGCGCCGATGTCGCGCACCACGCCGGCGATCAGCGGCATGAAGCCCGCGATGGCCTGATCGCGCGCCGCCCGGCCCGCCGTGCTGATCGACACGAACTTGCGCCGCGCATCGTCCCAATCGGGGCGGATGTGGACATGGCCCGCCCATTCCAGCCGCGCCAGCGTGTTGGTCATCGCGCCCCGCGTGATGTGGAACGCCGCCGCCAGCTGGGCGGGGGTGCGTTCCTCGTTCACATGGGCCAGAAGGTTCAGCACCGAAAAGTGCGAAATCTGCATCCCCTTGGGCAGCGCCTTGCCGATCAGGTTGCGCGACAGCTGGTCGGCGATCAGCACCTCGGCGAACAGGCTTGCGGCCAACCGGTCGGTGGACCGGGCCTCGGCGGCTTTGTCAGGGTTGGACGCAGGTGTCGTCATGGCCTTCCGGGGCCGCAAAGGGCCTGTCGTGATACAGCGAGGGAATGCGAGACCGTGCCTCATCCACCGCCGAAAGGTCAAGGGATACAATGGTGATGCCGGGATCGTCCCCGCCATCGGCCAGCACCCGGCCCCAGGGGTCGACGACCAGCGAATGGCCGTGGCTGCGCCGGGCGGGGCGGTCCGGGCTGTGGGGCGCGGGGTGGGTGCCGCATTGCGCGGGCGCCAGCACAAAGCACCCGGTCTCGATCGCGCGGGCGCGCAGCAGCGTCTCCCAATGGGCGGCCCCCGTGACCGGGTTGAAGGCCGACGGCACGGTCAGGATGCGCGCGCCCGCCTGCGCCAGCGACCGGTACAGGTGCGGAAAGCGCAGGTCATAGCAGACCGTCATGCCCAGCACCGTCCCGGCCGCGGGGGCCGTGACCGCCCGGTCGCCGGGGCGATAGGCGGCGCTTTCGCGATAGGATTCGGTGTCGCTGATGGTCACGTCGAACATGTGCAGCTTGTCATAGCGCGCCGCGACCGTCCCGTCGGGGGCGATCAGCAGGCTGCGGTTCGCGAAGCGCCCGTCCGCGTCGCCGCTGGCCAGGGCCAGCGATCCGACCAGCAGCCAAATGTCCAACGCCCGCGCCTCGGCCCGCAGGGCGGCCAGGGTCGCGTCCTGATCCTCGGGGCGCAGCAGGGCGGCCTGACGCGTGCGGTCGGGGGATAGCAGGTTCGTCGCCTCGGGCGTCAGGACCAGCCGCGCGCCCCGGCCCGCGGCCTTGCGGATCAGGGCGATCGTAGGGCCAAGATTCGCGGCCGGGTCATCGCCGACCGTCAGCTGGATCAGCCCGACGGTCAGCGCGCCCATCAGGCGGCGCCCTTGAGCAGCGGGTCCAGCTTGCCCGACCGCTCCAGCGCATAGAGGTCGTCGCAACCGCCGACATGCGTGGTGCCCACGAAGATCTGCGGCACGCTGCGCTTGCCCGCGCGTTTCGTCATCTTGTCGCGAAGCGCCGGGTCGGCGCCGACGTCGATTTCCGTATAGGACGCACCCTTCTGGTCCAGAAGCTGCTTGGCGCGGATGCAGAAGGGGCAGGTGCGGGTGGTATAGATCTCGATGCTCATGGCGGTCCTTTTTGGTGGCTGCCCCCTATCTAGTGATCCTTGACCGCGCGTGCCAGCACCGCCACCGAAACCGGTCCCGATCCCGCCGCCAGCAGCGCCAGCGCCGCCGCGTGGATCGTGGCCCCCGACGCCATCACGTCGTCGACCAGCATCACCGGCCGCCCCGCCACGCCTGCCGCGCGACGCGGATGCACGGCCAGGGCGTCCTGCTGGTTGGCATAGCGGTCGGCCACGCCGCGATGGTCCTGCGCCTGCGTGTGGCGCACCCGCACCAGCAGGTCGGCCTGGTGATCCAGCCCCAGGGCGCGCGCCACCCGGCCCGACACCTGCGCGGATTGGTTGTACTTGCGCTTCGCCAGGCGGCGCAGGTGCAGGGGCACCGGGGCCACGATCATGCCGGGCATCGCCAATGGTGCCGCCGCCCGCGCCAGCCACGCGGCCATGGGCGGGGCTAGGTCCAGCCGATCGCCATGCTTCAGCGCCAGGATCAGCCTGCGCGCGGTGCCGCCATAGACCATCGCCGCGCGCCCCCGCGTCCAGGGCCGCACCGCGCCTAGGCAGTCGTCGCAGACCAGCACCATGTCAGTGCCCGACCCGTCATCGGGCAGCGGCGCCCCGCAGCAATCGCAGCAGGCGCCGGTGATGAAGGCAGCCTCGGGCCAGCAGTCGGCGCACAGATGCACGGCGCCCGCGCCCCCGTCGGCCACCCCCGCGCCGCAGGACAGGCATTGGGGCGGATAGAACAGCCGCAGCGCGGCTTTCATCGCCCCCGAAAGCACCTTATGTTCCCGTCCCATGAGTGACCCCAGACCCGCCCTGACCGACCGCATCGCCCTGACCCGCCAGCGCCGCCGCGCCCAACGGGACGGCATGGTCGACCTGTTCCACCAGATCGCCGCCGACGAGATCCACGATAGGCTGGCCGAGGTTAACAGAACCTTTACGGCCCCTGCCCTGGTGACCGGTTTTCCCGACATCTGGGGCCCGCGCTTTCCCGATGCGCGGGTGGTGGCGGATGACCCGGTGCTGGACCTGGAACCAGGCGCGCATGACCTGGTGATCCACGCTCTGTCGCTGCATTGGGCGGACGATCCGGTCGGGCAGATGGTGCAGTGCCGCCGCGCCCTGCGCGAGGACGGGCTGTTCATCGGCGTCCTGTTCGGCGGCCAGACCCTGTCCGAACCCCGCGCCGCCCTGGCCCAGGCCGAAGCCGAGATCACCGGCGGCCTGTCGCCCCGGATCCTGCCGATGGGAGAGATCCGCGACCTGGGCGGCCTGCTGGCCCGTGCGGGACTGGCGTTGCCGGTGGCCGACCTGCTGCCACAGCGCGCCAGCTATCGCGACCTGTTCCATCTGGGCCGCGACCTGCGTGCGATGGGCGAGGGCAACGCCATGGCCGCGCGCCTGCGCCGGCCCACCCCGCGCGCCGTGCTGGCCCGTGCCGCCGATCTGCTGGCCGCCCACAGTCCCGACCGCGACGATCCGTCCCGTGTCGCCGTCACCTTCGATCTGGTCTTTCTGACGGGCTGGGCGCCCTCGGACAGCCAGCCAAAGCCCCTGCGCCCCGGATCGGCCACCACCTCGCTGGCCGATGCGCTGACAAAACTCAGGAAGTCATGATGAGACCCACCCACGCGCCTGCCGACCATCCCGCGGTCAAGCCTGCCAAGACCGGCATCCTGATCGCCAATCTGGGCACGCCGGACGGCTATGACTACTGGTCGATGCGCCGCTATCTGAACGAGTTCCTGTCCGACCGCCGCGTCGTCGACGTGAACCGCCTGATCTGGCAGCCGCTGCTGCAGGGGGTGATCCTGACCAAGCGGCCGTTCAGTTCCGGCAAGAACTACAAGCTGATCTGGAACCACGAGGCGAACGAAAGCCCGCTGCTGACCATCACCAAGGCCCAGACCCGCGCGCTGGCGCAGATGGCGCATGACGAATGGGGCGATCAGGTGATCGTCGATTTCTGCATGCGCTATGGCAATCCATCGACCGAGGACGTGGTGCGACGGATGGTCGATGCGGGCTGTCGGCGGATCGTGTTCCTGCCGCTTTATCCGCAATATGCGGGGCCGACCTCGGCCACGGCGAACGACCAGCTGTTCCGCGTCCTGATGAAGGAGACGTGGCAGCCCGCCGTGCGCACGGTCGAGCCCTATGTGAACCGCCCCGACTACATCAAGGCGCTGGCCGACAGCGTGCGCCGCGCGCTGGACGGCAAGGTGCCCAAGAAGCTGGTCGCCAGCTATCACGGCATGCCCAAGCGGTACCTGATGCAGGGCGATCCCTACCACTGCCAGTGCCAGAAGACGTCGCGCCTGCTGCGCGAGGAGCTGGGCTGGCCCGAGGGGATCATCGACACGACCTTCCAGTCGGTCTTTGGCCGCGAGGAGTGGTTGAAGCCCTATACGGTCGAGCATGTGGCCGAACTGGCCAAGCAGGGCCATACCGACATCGCGGTGATCTCTCCGGCGTTCTCGTCGGACTGCATCGAGACGCTGGAGGAGATCAACGGCGAGATCAAGGAAGCCTTCGAGGAGGCCGGGGGGCACGAATTCCAGTACATCCCCTGCCTGAACGACGACCCCGCCCATATCCGCGTCATGCTGGAGGTGGTGCGCGAGAACATCGGCGGCTGGGTGCAGCCGCGCTGAGCGTCGGCGCGTTCACGCCAAGTTGGGTTTGATCCGGTGCGAGGCATTGGATAGGACTAGGCCATGTGCGCGAGGAGAGTGGCCGGAACATGAAGAAAATCAACGCGCTTGCGATTCTGGGCCTGATCGTGCTGGGTGCGTGCGGCCCACGCAACCTGGCGCCTGCGCCGATGGCCATGCCCATGGACCCGGCCGCGGTGGCGGCCCCGGTGGTCGACGACAACGCGGCCATCGCGGGGCGGGTGCTGCAGCAGATCAACACGCTGCGCGGCAATATCGGCCTGTCCCCGCTGCAGCCCAGCCCCGCGCTGGAGGCGGCGTCGCTGGTCCATTCGCGCGACATGTCGGCCCAGAACCGGGCCTGGCACTGGGGGTCGGACGGATCGTCGCCCCTGGACCGGGCGCAGCGTCAGGGGTTCGGCGGAGAGATCATCGGCGAGAACATCTCGGAGACCTACGAGAACGAGATCGAGACGCTGGCCGCATGGATGTCCACGCGCGACACCCGCGACGTGATCATGGACCCGACCGCGACGCAGCTGGGCTTTGCCTGGTTCAAAGAGCCGTCGGGCAAGGTCTGGTGGACGCTGCTGACCGGACGCTAGGCCTCGGGCGGCCCCCATGCGGGGCCGCATCGGTCACGGGGGTCAGGGATAGATGACGACCGGCGTGCCGGGCATCAGCATCGCATAGATTTCCTGGATTTCCTCGTCGGTGACGGCGATGCAGCCGGCCGTCCAGTCGCGCTGGCGGGGGAACAGGTTGTTGCCCTGGGGTCCGCGGCCGTGGATGAAGATGTCACCGCCCGGATCCATGCCGTACTGCTCGGCGAAGGCGCGGTCGTTGGGGTTCGGATACGAGATGCCCACCGACAGGTGGAACGCGCTGCGCGGGTTGAAGCGGTCGATGTAATAGACGCCTTCGGGGGTCTTGCCGTCACCCGAGAACTGCTTGTGTCCCACCGGCTGGTTGCCCAGGCTGATGTCATAGGACCGGACCGGCGTGCTGCCGCTGAACAGGTGCATGCGACGCTGACCCTTGTTCACCTGCACCTGGGTGATCGGCGGCCCGGAATAGCGCTGAAACTTGCTAGGTTGCTGCGGTTTTCCACAGGCAGCCAGCAGGGCCAGCATCGAAATCGTGAACGTCCGACGGGTGGTTCTGATCATCACTGCCTCTGAAGCGTTTTTGATTTTTTATGGGCCCGGAATATCACGGATACACCATGCCTGCCTAGCGGTGCGTTAACGCCGCCACCAGTTCGACATGCGGGGAAAACCGGAACTGGTCGACCACCCACAGTCGATCGATGCCATAGCCGGCATCGGCCAGAATCCGCGCATCCTTGGCAAAACTGACCGGGTCACAGGACACGGCCGCCACCACCGGGACGCGAGCAGCGGCGATCTGACGCATCTGCGCCTCGGCCCCGGCGCGGGGCGGGTCGATCACGATCGCGTCAAACCGGGACAGTTCATCGGGCATCAGCGGCCTGCGGGCCAGATCGCGGACCTCGGTCGTGACATGGTTCAGGCCGGACGTGGCCCGCCACGCCGAATCAAGGGCGGACAAGGGTGCGGCCAGCCCCTCGACCGCATGGACGGAGGCCCGTTCCGCCAAAGGCAGCGTGAAGGTCCCGCAGCCCGCGAAAAGATCGGCGACCTTTGACGCGCCCGCCACGGTGTCGCGCACCGCAGCCAGCAGTGCGGCCTCGCCCTGGGCGGTGGCCTGCAGGAAGGCACCGGGCGGGGGGACGACATGCGCGCGCCCCATCGGCAGGGCGGGCACGCGGCGGGTGATGGCCTGGCCATCCCAGTCCAGCCGCGCCAGATCGCCCTCGTCCGCGAGGGCGGCCAGAGCCTGGAACAGCGCAGGGTCCATCGGCTTGCCGCCACGCACGGCGACGTCCAGCCCGGCCGGACCATGGATGACGACCAGCGACAGTTCCGCCGCGCGCGACGCCCCGGCGATGACGATGCGGCGCAGCAGCGGCAGCGCGGACAGGATCTGCGGGCGCAGCACGTGGCATTCGGTCAGATCGACGATCACGTCGGATGCGCGGCCATGAAACCCCACGGTCGCACCCTTCTTCGTGCGCCGCCCCGACAGCACGGCCCTGCGGCGGCTGTTCGGCGCCGACACGTGGACCTGCGGCAGGGGCGCCGCGATCCCCTGGGCCGCCAGCGCGGTCTGCACGACCTGGGTCTTCCAGGCGGTGGTGAAGGCGTCGGTCGCGTGCATCAGCGAACAGCCCCCGCAGGCGCGGTAATGGCCGCAGACGGGGCGGATGCGGTCCGGGGACGGGGTGACGATGCGCGGGGCGGCGATGCGGCCGTCCAGGACCTCGCCCTCGACGACCTCTCCGGGCAGGACCAGGGGGGCCAGCGCGCGGGCGTCGCCCGACAGGGCCACGCCGTCGCCCTTGCGGCCAAGCCGCTCGATCGTCCATTGGGTCATTCGGCAGCCTCTTCGGTGCCCAGGAAACCGCCCGACTGGCGGTTCCAGTAGCGGGCATAGCGGCCGTCGCGGGCCAGCAGGTCGTCATGACCGCCCTGTTCGACGATGCGCCCGTCCTCGATCACCAGAATGCGGTCCAGTTCGGCGATGGTGGACAGGCGGTGCGCGATGGCCAGCACGGTCTTGCCGCGCATGGCGCGGGTCAGGGCATCCTGGACCTGGGCCTCGACCTCGCTGTCCAGCGCACTGGTCGCCTCGTCCAGGACCAGGATCGGCGCGTCCTTGAGGAAGGCGCGGGCCAGGGCGATGCGCTGGCGCTGGCCGCCCGACAGCTTGACGCCCCGTTCGCCCAGATAGGCGTCATACCCGGTGCGGCCCGCGTAATCCTCCAGCGTCAGGATGAAGTCATGCGCCTCGGCCGCCTTGGCGGCGGCCACGACCTCGTCCTGCGTCGCGTCGTGGCGACCGTACAGGATGTTGTCGCGGGCGGATCGGTTGAACATGGCAGTGTCCTGGGTGACCATCGCCACCTGGCGGCGCAGGCTTTCCTGGGTCACATCGCGCAGGTCGTGGCCGTCGATGCGGATGGTGCCCTGTTCAACGTCGTAGAGCCGCAGCAGCAGGCCGACCAGCGTGGTCTTGCCCGCGCCGGACGCGCCGACGATGCCGATCTTCTCTCCGGCCGGGATGGTCAGGGTCAGGTCGCGGATGCCGCCCGCGTCGCGGCCATAGGCGAATTCGACATGGTCGAACTCGATCCGGCCCTGCACGCGCGACAGCGTCCGGGCGCCGGGGCGGTCGGTCAGGGCATGGGGCGGGGACAGGGTCTTCATCCCGTCCTCGACCTCTCCGATGCTGCCCCACATGCCCATCAGGGCCATGCTGACCCACCCGGTCATCTGCGACAGGCGCATGGCGATCGCACCGCTGGCGGCGACATCGCCCACGGTCGCGGTGCCGTCGCGCCACAGCAGGATCGCGCCGCCCACCAGGATCACCGGCAGGATCCCCGCCACGACCATCAGAGACAGCCGGAACCAGGTCGAGACGACGCCGAAATCCAGCGCGCGTTCGCGAAACCCCGCCATCGCGCCCAATGCGGCCTGATCCTCATGCTGGGCATGGGCGAACAGCTTGACCGTCTTGATGTTGGTGATGGTGTCGACGACCTGTCCGGTGACATTGGCCCGCGCCGATGCGCGCGCGCCCGATTTCGCGCGGATGCGCGGCAGGAAGAACCGGATCAGCGCGAAATAGGCCGCCAGCCAGACCAGCAGCGCCACCGCGCCCCAGCCATCGACGGCCAGCAGGAATGCCGCCGATCCCAGTACGGATGCCAGGGCGAATGCCACCACGTTCACCATCTCGGATGCGACATCGGTCACCGCGCGCGCGGTCTGCATCTGCTTTTGCGCCAGCCGCCCGGCAAAGTCGTTGTCAAAGAAGGTGACCGCATGTCCCATCGTCCATCGGTGCAGGCGCGACAGCACCAGCGGCAGGATGTTCGGCCCGATGATCACGTTCGAGCTGGCCGTGGACAGGCCATAGATCGCCGGGCGCACCACCAGGAAGAACCCCGTGAACAGCGCGACCAGGCCCCAGTTCTGGTCCCAGAAGACGTCGGGCGCGCTGGTCGTGACCGCATCGACGACCATCCCCAGCAGCAGCGCCGAGACGACATCCGCCACCCCGCCCAAGGCGGAGGCGATGGCGGCAAACCCAAGCCCCGGCCAAGCGCCCGACAGACACCAACGGAAGAAGGCCATCAGCGTGGCGGGCGGCGCGCCCTCGGCCGGGCGAAAGGCGTCGACCATGCGGCCGAAGCGGGTGTGCAGGCTCATTCGTCGTCCTTCCCGGCCAGGCGGGCCGCGTCGATCAGGGCAGGGGCGGGCAGGGTGAAGGCCGACGCGATCCACGCCTCCTCCGCGGCCTTCAGGGCCCGTCCCAAGGCAGGCCCCTGCAGCGGGGCCAGGTCGGCTGCGGCCACGGGCAGGGGGGACCGGGTCGCCCGCGCGATGCGGGCCTGCCAGTCGGGGGGCAGCGGGTGGCCGTCGGCGGCCATCAGGGCGGCATGGTCGGTCGCGGCATCCGCGCCCAGGTGCCATGCGGCGCGGTCCAGCGACCAGCCGCGTGCCCGGTCAAGCGCCGCCAACGCGCGCTGATCGGCGCGCGACAGGCGCAGGTCGGGCTGGACCGGACCAAGCGCCGCCAGACGGCGCAGCCAGCCGCCGGGCGCGGGTTCGGCGTCCAGCAGCGCCTGCAGGCGCGCGGCATCGGCACCGGGCAGCAACTGATGCAGCACCCCCGTCCGGTCCATCAGCGCGACCGCCGGGCCGGGGTCGGGCGCGTCCAGCAGTTTCTTCAGTTCCGCCCCGATGCGTTCGCGGGCGATGCGCGACAGGCCGTCGCGATGCGCGCCGCAGGCGGCGACGGCGGCCGGGTCGGCATCCTGCCCGTAGCGGGCCAGGAAACGGAAGAAGCGCAGGATGCGCAGGTAATCCTCGGTGATCCGCGCGTGGGCGTCTCCGACAAAGCGCAGGCGACGCGCGGCCAGATCGGGCAGGCCGCCCATCGGATCGATCACCACCCCGTCGCGGCCCGCGTAAAGCGCGTTGATCGTGAAATCGCGCCGCGCCGCGTCCTGGGCCAGGTCGGTCGAGAACGCGACCACGGCATGGCGACCGTCGGTGTCGACGTCCCGGCGAAAGGTCGTGACCTCGAACCCGCGCCCGCCGGCGATCAGCGTCACGGTGCCGTGGTCGATGCCCGTGGGCACCGCGCGCAGGCCCGCAGCCTGCGCCAGCCGGGTCACCCTGTCGGGCAGGGCGTCGGTCGCGATGTCGATGTCGTCGATGGGTTGGTCCAACAGCGCGTTGCGCACCGCGCCGCCCACCAGATAGGCGTGATCGCCCTCTGCCTGCAGCGCGTCCAGCACCCGGATCAGGGCGGCATCCTCCAGCACATGCGCGGGCAACCGGGTCATAGGCGCCGCGCCAGTCCCAGCAGGATGCGCGCGGTCGCGCCCCACAGGTAATAGGGCCCGAACGGCGCCGCGTGATAGCTGCGCCAGCCGCCGCGCCAGCGCCGGCGTTCGACACGATACCGGGCGGGGTCGGCGACATGCGCAAAGGGCAGGTCGAACGCCTCCTGCACCTCTCCGGCCTCGGGGACGGGGGCGAAGGGGCCGTCGATCACGGCCAGGACCGGGGTCACGGAAAAGCCTGTGACGGTCCGGTGCGGCGGCAGGCAGCCCAGCACGCGCACCTGGGCGGGGTCCAGGCCGATCTCCTCGCGCGCCTCGCGCAGGGCGGCGGCGACGGCATCGGCGTCGCCCGGATCGACCTTGCCGCCGGGCAGGGCGATCTGGCCGGGGTGGTGGCGCAGCCCCGACGCGCGCTTGGTCAGGACCAGGCGCCCGTCATCGGCGCGAAACGCCGCCAGCACCCCCGCCGGGCGCAGGGGCGCGTCCGGCGGCGCGGCTTCGGGGTTCAGGTCATAGTCAGAGCTGGGATCCGCCGCGCGACGCAGGGCGTCGCGCAGGCGGGATTCGGACCACTCCGTCACTCGGCCGCCTTGTCGCTGTCGCTGTCGGGCAGGGGGTTGCCGTCGGCATCCACCGTCGCCTCGAAGCCCAGGCTTTGCGGGTCGAAGACGTAATGCGCGCCGCAGAACTGGCAATCGGCGGTCACGGTCCCCTCCGGGGTGGTCATGTGTGCGATGTCCTTGGCCGAATAGATCGAAAGCGTGCCCCGCACCCGGTCGGCGTCGCAGGAACAGCCGAACTCCACCCGATGCGCGTCGAAGACCCGCGGCGTCTCCTCGTGGAACAGGCGCAGCAGCAGGTCGGTCGGGCCGACGGTGGGGCCGATCAGCTCCAGCGTCTCGACCGTGTCCAGCAGGATGTTGGCCCGGCTCCAATCCTCGGATTCCGCGCCCTGCAGGATGTCGGCCGCCTCGATCAGCCCGCCCTCGCCGCTGCCGCCCTCGGTCGGCTGCGCCGGATTGCCGGGCAAAGTCTGCAGCATCATGCCGCCGGCGCGCCACTGCGCGTCCTGACCGGACAGGCGCGACTGACCCGATGCCAGCTGGAACCGCGTCGGCAGCTGTTCGGATTGCGCGAAATAGGTCTGCGCGCAGGCCGACAGCGACCCGCCCGTCAGCGGCGTGATGCCCTGATAGGGGGTGCTGCCCGGTCCCTGGTCGATCAGGATGGCGAAATAGCCCTCTCCGATCTGCTCGAAGGGGGCGCGGGCATCCAGGCGATCGGGGTCGAAGCTGGCCCAGGCCCGGATGCGGGCGGGCTTGCCCACGCCCTCGGGGGCGAAGTAGTCGGCGGCCAGCGTGCGGATCGCGCCGTTGCCGCGCACCTGCAGGCTCAGCTTCCAGCGCAGCTTGACGGTCGGGCCGATCAGCGCGGTCAGCAGCGCGATCTCGGCGACCATGGCGCTGACGGCGGGCGGATAGTCGTGACGCGACAGGATATGGTCCAAGACCCCGTCCAGACGCACCACGCGGCCCCGGATGGAGCTGCGGTCAAGTTGAAAGGGCAGTACGGTGTCGTCCCAGGCGATCTGGTTGATCTTGCTCATGATTGATCCTTGAGGTGGTGTCGGCGCCGACATTGCGCGCCCGGTTGCGCCCAATATAAGGCATTTTCCGCCGATCCCAAGGGGGCCCGGGCACGCCGCTTTCCACCGCGCCCCGGCCGGGCTATCACGGGCGGGCAATCAGGCAGGTGCCCCATGATCCCGCGTTTCGGACAACCGCCGCTGACCGGACCCCGCTATCGCCGCAGGCCCGGCGCCTATGCGATCCTGTGGCGCGACGGGCGCATCCTGCTGACGCATCAGCAGGCGCCCGAACCTGAATTCCAGCTGCCCGGCGGCGGCATCGACCCCGGAGAGCACGCCTTGGCGGCCCTGCACCGCGAGGTGGCCGAGGAGACCGGCTGGACCATCGGCGCGCCGCGCTATCTGGGCAGCTATCGGCGGTTCTGCTTCATGCCCGATTACGACATGCACGCCGAAAAGCGCTGTCAGATCTGGGTGGCACGGCCGATCAGCCGCCTGTCGCCGCCGACCGAACCGGGACACAGTGCGCATTGGATGACGCCCGCGCAGGCGATGGACGCGCTGGCTGATTCGGGGTCGCGTGCGGCGCTGTCGGGGTGGCTGGCGGGACGCTAGCCGTCGTCCAGGCGGATGACCTTGCCGGAGCCACGAAACTCGACCAGCACCGCGGACATGTCGTCCTGCCGTTCGCCGCGGCAATATTCCGACACCGACCAGGCCATCGATTCCAGAAAGGAATGGCCGTTCAGGAAAGCGTTGGTGCGCATCACCGCCTCAAGCCCGTCATTGCCCAGTTGGCGGCCGTTGGGGGTCGTGGCCTCGGTGATGCCGTCGGATGCGATCAGCAGACGGTCGCCGGGACCAAGGGTGATGTCGATCTCGTCGAAGAGCGGGCTTTCGAAGACGCCGATCGGCATGCCGCCCGCGCCCAGATGCGTCACCGTGCCGTCGGCCCGTTGCAGCGAGGGGTGGGGGTGCCCCGCCTGGACCATGCGCAGGTGCCCTGTCATGTGGTTCAGCTCGGCATAGATCATGGTGAAGTAGGTGTCGGTGTTCATCTCCTCCAGCATCATCGTGTTGAAGAAATGTGCCAGCGCCGCCGGCCCCCCCGCATCCGCCCCGCCAAGCGCGCCGCGCAGCGCGATGTTCTGGTCGGACGACCCCGACAGGTGCACCGACAGCTGCGCCGTCAGCAGTGCCGCGGTCACGCCATGCCCTGATACGTCCAGCGCATAGAGGCCAAGCCTGTCGTCGCCGATGGGAAAGAACCCCACCAGGTCGCCGCCGATATGGCCCGCTGGGCGCAACAGCAGGCTGATCTCGATCTGGCCGAACCGCCCGGAGCGTTCGCGCACCAGCCCCTGCTGCAGCTTGCGCGCCTCGCGCAGGTCGCGTTCCATCGCGGCCTGGGTCTCGGACAGCTGCGACAGGGCCTGGCGCAGCTGGGTGTTGCTGGCGCGCAGCTCCTCCTCGATGCGCAGGATGCGCTCGCCGGCGGCAAGGCGCGCCAGCAGTTCCTGGGGCGCCACGGGCTTGGTCAGGAAATCGTCGGCGCCGGCCTGCAACCCCTCGGTGATGGCATGGGCGTCGGCATTCGACGTCAGCAGCACGAAATAGCCATAGTTCGGGCGCGACAACTGGCGGAACGCGGCGCAGAACTGCAGGCCGGTCATCTCGGGCATCACCCAGTCCGACAGCACGAGGTCCGGGGCCAGCCTTTCGCACAGCTGCAGCGCCTCGGCCCCGTTGGCGGCCTCGACCACGTCATAGCCGCCGCGTTTCAGCAGCCGCGCCAGCAGCCGGCGTTGCGCGGCGCTGTCATCGACCAGCAGCACCAGCCGCTTCTGCTTGGGCGGTGCCGTGTCGGAGAGGGGAGAGGGGCGATTCGCGGCTGTCATGGGACCATGCATAGCGTGCCGGTCGTAAATTTCGGGTAAACCGCCCCGTTTCCCGCGGTTAAACTTTTCGCAAGGCGACCGCGCTAGACAGGGGCATGTCAGCGATTCGAAGGGTTTGGGGAATGATCGATTGGAACCGCGTGATCGAGCTGCGCGACGAGCTTGGCCCCGAGGAGCTTTTGCCCATCATCGACATGATCCTGGTCGAGATCGAGGCGCATCTGTTCGCGTTGGACAGCCGCACCCTGCACCTGGCCGAGGACCTGCACCTGCTGCGCGGCCTGGCGCTGAACATCGGCTTCACCGAGTTCTGCGCCCAGTGCCTGCGCGCCGAACAGCAGCTGGCCCGCGGCGACCAGACGGCCCTGGCCCCCGCGGCGCTGCGCGCCAGCTTCGGCCATACAAAGCAGCTGTTCCTGCGCGACCTGCCGCATGTGATGGACGGCGACCAGGGCGGTCAAGTCGCCGCCCGCGCGTCGTGATCAGACCAGCAGTTCCGACAGGATGCCGTCGTTCGTGATGTCGCGATAGGCAAAGCCCGACCGGTCCAGTCGCGTCATCAGCGTGATCAAGTTGGCCGGGTCCGACGTCTCGATCCCGATCAGAACCGAACCGAAGTTGCGGGCGGATTTCTTGAGGTATTCGAACCGCGCGATGTCGTCGTTCGGTCCCAGCAGGTCCAGGAAATCGCGCAGCGCGCCGGGGCGCTGCGGCATGCGCAGCACGAAATACTTCTTCACGCCCTGGAACCGCTGGGCCCGCTCCTTGACCTCGGGCAGGCGCTCGAAGTCGAAATTGCCGCCCGAACAGACCGCGACGACGGTCTTGCCGGACAAGTCGCCCAGATCGCCCAGCACGTCCAACGCCAGCGCGCCCGCGGGTTCCAGCACCACGCCTTCGGTGTTCAGCATCTCCAGCATGGTGCGGCAGATGCGGTCCTCGGGGGCCAGATAGACGTCGGCGGGGGTAAAGCGCTGCAGCGCCTCGAAGGGCAGGGCCCCGATGCGCGCGACCGCGGCACCGTCGACGAAGCTGTCCACCGCCGGCAGGGCCACGGGCGCCCCCTCCTGCAATGCGGCCTTGAGGCTGGCGCCGCCCAGGGGTTCGGCAAAGGCAAAGCGGGTGTCCGGCGCCTGGGTCGCCAGCAGCTTGGTGACGCCGGCAGACAGGCCGCCCCCGCCCACGGGCAGCACGACCAGGTCGGGCGCGCGGCCAAGCTGCGCCAGCATCTCCATACCGACGGTCGCCTGCCCCTCGATCACGTCGGGGGCGTCGAAGGGCGACAGGAACTGCGCGCCCTGTTCGGCGCAGAAGGCCTGGGCCGCGGCCAGGGTCTGGTCGAAATAGTCGCCCTTCAGCACGATCTCGATCGCGTCTCCGCCGAACATGCGGGTCTTGTCGATCTTCTGTCCCGGCGTGGTGATCGGCATGAAGATCGTGCCACGCGCGCCGAAATGGCGGCAGGCATAGGCCACGCCCTGGGCATGGTTCCCCGCACTGGCGCAGACGAAATGCCCGGGCGCGCCGGGCGTGACCTGCTTGCGCATTGCGTTGAACGCCCCGCGCAGCTTGTAGCTGCGTACGGGGGTCAGGTCCTCGCGCTTGAGCCAGATGTCGGCGCCGTATTTCGCCGACAGATGGTCGTTGCGTTGCAGGGGTGTAGGCTCGAACAGGTCGCGAAGCGCGGCCTCGGCCAGACGGACGGCGGCGACAAAGTTTTCCATGCCCCGCCCATGCCGCGAAACGGGCCTGTTGGCAAGGGTCAGCGCAGCGCGCGACCCTCGACGAAATGCCCCTAGAGCGTGGTGATGATCGACAGCGACAGCAGGGTGCCCAGCCAGGCAGCCAGAAGCGTGGCCACCAGCCCCACCAGACCGGGGATCTGCGACGCAAGGTTCAGAATGGTCTGCAGGATCTGGCTGAACACGGCCAGAAGGAGCAGGGTGCCCAGACAGGATTCCGTCCCCTTCCAGCCGGTCGTCAGCGGCTTTGCGGCGCCGATGGCCGCCCCGGCCAGCCCTGTTCCAAGGCGCAGGCCGATGATGGCCACCGCGATCCCGATGATCAGGCTGGCCAGCATGGTGACGTAGATGCTGCCGTTCAAAGCCGAGGTCAGCGCCACGATGAGGATCATGGGCATGAAGACGATCAGCATGATGACAAGGCTCATCCTGACCGCCGCCCAGAAATAGCGCGCCTCGGAACCTCCGATGCTGCGAAAGACCTGCGGGCGTTCCCCCAGGAGGACGTGACGATGCCAGGATGCAGCCAGGCTGACGAAGGCCAGCACGAAGGTCGCGACGATCGCCACTGCCACCACTGCGACAATGATCCCGGGCGGATCGCCGACCGCTAGGGCCTGGCGCGCGGCCATCCCGATGCCGATGCCGAGGACGGCCAGCAACAGCGGCAGAAACGACAGCGTCAGCGCCGCGCCCAGATTGCCGGTCAGCTGCAGAATGGAATGGCGGAGAAGGCGAAAGGCTAGCATCAAATCACTCGTTTGAAATCGCCCAGACCCTAATCGCCCCCGAACCCTTGTGACAACGCGCAAATCGCCGTATTCCCGCTGAAACTTCGACGAAGGGTTAACCGCATGTCCGACGCGCCGAAAAAAGTCGTCCTCGCCTATTCGGGGGGGCTTGATACCTCGATCATCCTGAAATGGCTGCAGACCGAATATGGCTGCGAGGTGGTGACCTTCACCGCCGATCTGGGCCAGGGCGAGGAGCTGCAACCCGCGCGCCAGAAGGCCGAGATGCTGGGCATCGCGCCCGAGAACATCCACATCGTCGACGTGCGCGAGGAATTCGTGCGCGATTTCGTCTTCCCGATGTTCCGGGCCAATGCGCTCTATGAGGGGCTGTATCTGCTGGGCACGTCGATCGCGCGGCCGCTGATCTCGCAGCATCTGGTGCGGATCGCGCAGGAATCGGGCGCGGATGCGGTGGCGCATGGCGCGACCGGCAAGGGCAACGACCAGGTCCGGTTCGAGCTCAGCGCCTATGCGCTGGACCCGTCGATCAAGGTGATCGCGCCTTGGCGGGAATGGGACCTGACCAGCCGCACCAAGCTGATCGAGTTCGCCGAGAAGAACCAGATCCCCATCGCCAAGGACAAGCGCGGCGAGGCGCCCTTCAGCGTGGACGCGAACCTGCTGCATACGTCCAGCGAGGGCAAGGCGCTGGAGAACCCGGCCGAGGCCGCGCCCGACTACGTCTATCAGCGCACGGTGAACCCCGAGGA
Organism: Paracoccus sp. 08; assembly: GCF_024105395.1. Taxonomy (NCBI): domain Bacteria; kingdom Pseudomonadati; phylum Pseudomonadota; class Alphaproteobacteria; order Rhodobacterales; family Paracoccaceae; genus Paracoccus; species Paracoccus sp. 08. The sequence goes on from NZ_WEKR01000019.1 coordinate 42,864, forward strand.
CGCGCCGGATCAGCCGGAATTCATCGAGATCACCTTCGAGAAGGGCGACGCGGTGGCGATCAACGGCGAGGCCATGTCGCCCGCCACGATCCTGACCAAGCTGAACGAGCTGGGCGGCCGTCACGGCATCGGCCGTCTGGATTTCGTCGAGAACCGCTTCGTCGGCATGAAGTCGCGCGGCATCTACGAGACGCCGGGCGGCACGGTCCTACTGGAAGCCCATCGCGGGATCGAGCAGATCACGCTCGACAGTGGCGCGGGCCACCTAAAGGATTCGATCATGCCGCGCTATGCGGAGCTGATCTACAACGGCTTCTGGTTCTCCCCCGAGCGCGAGATGCTGCAGGCCCTGATTGACAAGAGCCAGGAGCATGTGACCGGCACGGTGCGGCTGAAGCTCTACAAGGGTCTGGCGACCTGCGTGGGCCGCTGGTCGGATCACTCGCTGTACAGCGAGGCGCATGTGACCTTCGAGGACGACGCCGGCGCCTATGACCAGAAGGACGCGGCGGGCTTCATCCGCCTGAACGCGCTGCGCCTGAAGCTGATCGCGAACCGCAACGCCCGCGTGGCGAAATGACCGCCGGGGCCGCACGCATCGCCATCGTGACCGTCAGCGACCGCGCGTCGCGAGGCGAGTACGAGGACAAGGGCGGCCCCGGCGCCGAGGCCTGGCTGCGGGGTGTCGTCMCCTCGCCCATGACCATCGACCGCCACATCATCCCCGATGGCCGCGACAGCGTGGCCAGCACCCTGCGCGACCTGGCCGACGGCGGCGCGGACCTGATCCTGGTCACCGGCGGCACCGGCCCCGCACCGCGCGACCTGACACCCGAGGCCGTGGCCGACGTTATGGACAAGGAACTGCCCGGCTTCGGAGAGGAGATGCGCCGCGCCTCGCTGCGCGAGGTGCCGACCGCCATCCTGTCGCGCCAGACCGCGGCGATCCGCGGGCGCAGCCTGATCATCACCATCCCCGGCAAGCCTTCGGCCATCGCCACCTGCCTGGATGCGGTCTTTGCCGCTGTCCCCTACTGCCTGGACCTGATGGGTGCGGCGCGCATCGAGACCGATCCTGCACGAATCCAGGCCTTTCGTCCCAAATCGGCCTGACCGCCCGCATGTGCTGGCAAAGGGGGTATTTGGACAAAGGAGACTGACTTCTTCTTTGTCCAAATACCCGAAAGCGCCTAGCCGCCGAACAAACGCAGGGCCAGCGGGGCGATGATCGCCGTCAGCACCGCATTCAGGCCCATGCCGATGCCCGAAAACGCGCCTGCCGTGGCGTTCACCTGGAACGCCCGAGCCGTGCCGATGCCATGCGCGGCGACGCCCACCGCAAATCCGCGCGCGCGCCAGTCGCGGATCTTCATCGCGTTCAGCAGAGGCGTGACCATGATCGCGCCGAAGATGCCCGTCAGCAGAACCAGCGCCGCGGTCAGCGTAGGCTGACCGCCCAGCTGTTCGGCGATGCCGATGGCCACCGGCGCGGTGGTGGATTTCGGTGCAAGCGAGGCCAGGACCGATCCCTCGATCCCGAAGGCGCGGGCGATCAGCAGGGCCGAGACGACTGCGACGCCCGATCCGGCCAGCAACCCTGCCAGCATCGGCCACGCCGCGCGCCGCACGCGGGGCAGGTTGTCATAAAGCGGCAGCGCCAGCGCCACGGTGGCCGGTCCCAGCATGAAATGCACGAACTGCGCGCCGTCGAAATAGGTGGCGTAGTCGGTCCCCGTCATCCCCAGCAGCACCGCCAGCAGGATCACCGCGATCAGCACGGGGTTGGCCCAGCTGGCGCGGCCCAGCCTGCGCGACACCGCATCGCCCGCCAGGTAAGCGACCAGCGTGGCGGTCAGCCACAACAGCGGCCCCTGCGCCAGATAGGACCAGATCAGGACCGGATCACTCACGCCCCTGGTCCCTCAGGGCGGCGCGTTCCTCGGATCCGGCCAGGCGGGCCACCGCGGTGAAGGCCCAAGCCCCTGCGGCGATGGCCAGCACCGTCGATCCCGTCAGGGCGGCGGCCAGCCCCAGCCCCTGTTCGCGCAGCAGATCCCAGTGGGCCACGATGCCAACGCCCGCAGGCACGAAGAACAGCGACAGATGCGACAAGAGTCCCGTCGCCGTGGGGCGGATCGCCTGCGCCAGGTCGGGGCGCAGGATGAAGGCCGCGACCATCGCGATCAGTCCGACCACCGGGCCGGGCAGGGGCAGGCCCAAGCCGCGCGAGGTGATCTCTCCGATCAGCTGGAACGTCAGGATGATGGCAAGGCTGCGGATCATGCCGCCAGAGTAGCGTGCGGCCCCCGGTCGCGCCAGTGGCGACGCCGCGCATCTTGTGGATAAGTATCCCGGCGGGGCGACATCTTGCGGTCCGGTTGACTTGTCCCCCCTGCGGATGGACAATCCGCCAGCCTTTTCGAATCTGGACCCGACCCCTTGCGCTTTGACCGCCTGCGACTGAACGGCTTCAAGAGCTTCGTGGACCCGACCGATCTGGTCATCCGCGAGGGGCTGACGGGCGTGGTCGGGCCGAACGGCTGCGGCAAGTCCAACCTGCTGGAGGCCCTGCGTTGGGTCATGGGCGAAAACCGCCCTACCGCGATGCGCGGCGAGGGGATGGAGGACGTGATCTTTGCGGGCACCACGCGTCGCAATGCCCGTGCCCATGCCGAAGTTTCGCTGAGCGTCGACAACCGCGATCGTCTGGCGCCTGCGGGCTTCAACGAGGACGACCAGTTCGACATCACCCGTCGCATCACCCGCGACGCGGGCAGCGCCTACAAGATCGCCGGCAAGGACGTGCGGGCGCGCGATGTGCAGATGCTGTTCGCGGATGCCTCGACCGGGGCGCACAGCCCGGCACTGGTGCGTCAGGGCCAGATCAGCGAGCTGATCAGCGCCAAGCCCAAGTCGCGTCGCCGCATCCTGGAGGAGGCGGCGGGGATCTCGGGGCTTTACGCGCGCCGCCACGAGGCGGAGCTGAAGCTGAACGGGGCCGAAGGCAACCTGACGCGCGTCGACGACACGCTGGACCAACTGTCGTCCCAGGCCGCGACCCTGGCCCGGCAGGCGCGTGCGGCGGCGAAGTACCGCGAGATCGGCGCCGCGCTGCGGCTGGCCGAAGGGCTGCTGCTGTATCGCCGCTGGTCGGATGCCGAGGCTGCGCGCCTTGCCGCGGCGCAGGCCCTGAGCGAGGCGGTGAAGGCCGCCGGTCAGGCGGGTGCCGCCGCCGATGCCGCCGTCCTGCGGCGGACCGAGACCGAGGCCGCGCTGCCGCCGCTGCGCGAGG
>NZ_WEKR01000020.1:0-60601 GCF_024105395.1 Paracoccus sp. 08
GCTGTTGGCCGAGGAGGGGATCGAGGAAACGCTGGACGAACTGTCCGGCCAGCGCGCCGAGGCCCAGGCCCGCGCCGACCGTTACGCCGCCGAGATGGCCGCCCTGACGCGCTTGCGCGACACGCTGGAGCAGGCGCGCACGCGCCAGCGCGATGCCTATTTCAAGCCGGTGGTGCGCGAGCTGCAGCCGCTGTTGTCGATCCTGCATCCCGGCGCGGCGCTGCAGATCGACGACCAGACCCTGCTGCCCCATGCGCTGACCCGTGACGGACAGGCCGAACCGCTGGACATCCTGTCGGGCGGCACGCGCGAACAGGTGGCGATCCTGACGCGGCTGGCCTTTGCGCGCCTGTTCGCGCAGGCCGGGCGGTCGGTCCCGGTGATCCTGGACGATGCGCTGGTCCACACCGATGACGACCGGATCGAGGCGATGTTCACCGCCCTGCACCGCGTCGCCACCGATCAGCAGGTGCTGGTCCTGACCTGCCGCCAGCGGGCGTTCCAGTCCCTGGGCGGCACCCGCGCACATGTCCGGATCGAGGACCTGTAACCTCAGCGGGCCAGCAGCCGGGCCATCGCGCGCGCGGCCTCGGGTACGGGCTGGATCAGCGGCACGGGGGACAGGGGCGCCAGCCGGACCGCCGCTTGCGCCAATGGGCCGCCACCGATGATCACCGCCTCGGCACCGGCTGCCGCGGCCCGCATCACCGCGTCCAGCAGGGCGTGATCCAGCGCGTCGGGAACGCGCATCACGTCGGGGCTGTCGGTCAGGTGACACCCCAGATAGCGGCCGGGCTGCCCCCGCATCAGCGCGTCGATCCGGTCCCGCAGGGCAGGGGTGGTGGTCGCGACCGCAAAGGCGCGCCCCCCTTGCGCCGCCGCCCGCGCGGCTGCGGCCCCGATGCCGATCACCGGCACCGCAAGGCGGGCTGCCAGCCGATCCGCGCCCGGATCGCCGAAGGCGGCGACGATCACGCCGCGACACGCCGCGGGCGGGTGCAGCGCCGCGATGCCGTCGGCCGCACGGTCCAGCTGGTCCGGGGTGACGATCACCTGCGGCCCTGTGGGCGCCGTCCACGCCTGAAGGCCCGCCAGCCACGGCGCCGCGATCGCGCACATCGCCGCGGTCGTGACTGGGTTCGCGTTGGGATTGGCCAGCAGGATCATCCCGCGCCTGTGGCCCGCTTATCGATGCGCTGTCCATCCCGAAAGACCGGCCGCGATGGCGAAAACATTGCGTGCAGGAATTGTCAGCAATCTGACCGCCCGGCGTGCATCGCGCAGGTTTTTTGCGAACCGACGCCCGCGTGATGGCCGCCCGCCGCTGCGCAGCCCTGCCGAGGCGGTCCAAGGTGATCCCAATTCGGGGCAGCAACGACCCCGGCCAACAGGGAGAACGACCGTGCTTGATCTGAGAAAAGGCATCGCCGCATTGGCGCTTTCGGTGGCGGTGCTGGCCGGACCTGCGGCCATGGCCCAAGGCACACTGCGCATCGGCATGACCGCCGCCGACATCCCGCTGACCACCGGCCAGCCCGATCAGGGCGGCGAGGGGCTGCGCTTCATCGGCTATACGGTCTATGATGCGCTGATCAACTGGGATCTGACGCAGGGCGACGGGCCGTCCGGCCTGGTGCCGGGCCTGGCCACCGCATGGGAGGCCGACGAGGCCGACCGCACCCGCTGGACCTTCACGCTGCGCGAGGGGGTGACCTTCCACGACGGCAGCCCGTTCAATGCCGAGAACGTGGTCTGGAACCTGGACAAGCTGCTGGACGAAAGCGCCGAACAGTATGATCCGCGCCAATCGGCGCAGGGCAAGTCGCGCATTCCCGCCATCGCCAGCTATCGCGCCGTAGACGATCTGACGGTCGAGATCATCACGCATGAGCCGGACGCGACGCTGCCCTATCAGCTGGCCTGGGTGATGATGTCGTCCAAGGCCAATTGGGAGGCGTTGGGCAAGGACTGGGAGCAGGTCGCTGCCAAGCCGTCAGGGACGGGGCCGTGGATGATGGAATCCTTCGTCCCGCGTGAACGGGCCGAGCTGGTGCCCTTTGCCGATTACTGGGACGAGACGCGCATCCCCAAGCTGGACCGGCTGGTGCTGATCCCGTTGCCGGAATCGAATGCACGTTCGGCCGCGCTGATGTCGGGGCAGGTCGACTGGATCGAGGCGCCGGCCCCCGATACCATTCCCGCGATGCAGGGCAACGGCTTTGCCATCACCCAGAACGCGCTGCCGCATAACTGGACCTGGCACCTGAGCCGGGTCGAGGGGTCGCCCTGGAACGACATCCGCGTGCGCAAGGCCGCGAACCTGGCCATCGACCGCGAGGCGATGGGCGCGCTGCTGGGCGGGCTGATGATCCCGGCCAAGGGGTTTGTGCCGCCGGGGTCGCAATGGTTCGGAGAGCCGGATTTCGACGTCACCTATGACCTGGAGGCCGCGCAGGCCCTGATGACCGAAGCCGGGTTCGGCCCCGACAACCGGCTGAAGGTCAAGGCGCTGATCTCTCCCTCCGGGTCGGGCCAGATGCTGCCGCTGCCGATGAACGAATACATCCAGCAGTCGCTGGCCCAAGCCTGGATCGACGTCGAGTTCATGGTCGTCGAGTGGAACCAGATGATCAACCTGTGGCGCGCGGGCGCCGCCGATCCCTCGGTCGAGGGATCGCAGTCGATCAACTTCACCTATTTCATCCAGGATCCGTTCACCGGCTTCATCCGGCACCTGGATTGCGACCTGGTGGCGCCCAACGGCACCAATTGGGGGCATTACTGCGACGAGGACATGCAGGGCCTGTTCGAGGAGATCAAGACCACCTTCGACCCCGCCGAACAGGACGCGGTCCTGCGTCGCACGCATGAAAAGTTCGTCGATGATGCGCTGTTCCTGATGGTCACGCATGACGTGGCGCCCCGCGCCATGTCGCCCAAGGTACAGGGCTTCGTGCAACCGCAGAACTGGTACCTGAACTTCTCGTCCATAACGATGGCCGACTGACCCGCAACCGGCCGCGCCCGTTGCGGGTGCGGCCCAGCCAGGGACGCATGACGTGCTCAGCTATTTCCTTCGACGCCTGATCCTGGTGTTGCCGGTGGCCTTCGGGGTGTCGGTCGTCTGTTTCGCTCTGGTGCAGATCGCGCCGGGCGATCCGCTGACGGCTATCATGCCGGTCGATGCCACCGCCGAACAGCAGGCCGCGATGCGCGCGGCATACGGTTTGGACAAGCCGGTGCCGGTGCAATACCTGATCTGGGTCGGCAACCTGCTGCAGGGAGAGATGGGCCGCTCGATCGCCTCGGGCCGCCCGGTGGCCGACGAGGTCTTCGGCGCGGTCGGCAATTCGCTGCTGCTGGCGGCGGCGGCGGCGGTGATCGCCTTTCCGATCGGCATCTTCCTGGGGTTCCTGGCAGGATATTTCCGCGACACGGCGCTGGACCGGGCGGTGACGGCGCTGTCGATCACCGGGGTGTCGGTGCCGAACTATTGGCTGGGGATCGTGCTGGTCATCATCTTTTCGGTCAATCTGGGCTGGCTGCCGTCGATGGGCGCGGGGCCGGGCGGGTCGCAGGACTGGCAGTGGGACTGGGCGCATATGCGCCACCTGGTCCTGCCCGCGGTGACGCTGGCGGTGGTGCCCATCGGCATCGTCGCACGCACCGTCCGGGCGCTGGCGGGCGACATCCTGTCGATGGATTTCGTCACAGCGCTTTACGCCAAGGGCCTCAGCCGGGGTGACGTGCTGCGCCATGTGGCCCGCAACGCCGCCGCGACCGCGCTTTCGGTGATGGGGTTGCAGCTTGGATACCTGCTGGGCGGGTCGATCCTGATCGAGACGGTGTTCAACTGGCCCGGATCGGGGTTCCTTCTGTCCAACGCGATCTTTCAGCGCGACCTGCCGCTGTTGCAGGGGACGATCCTGGTGCTGGCCATGTTCTTCGTCGGCATGAACCTGATCGTCGATGTGGCCCAGGCCGCCATCGACCCCCGCGTGAAAAGGAACTGAGCGCATGGTTCAGGTGACCACGACCATCCCCGCCGTCCCGCCCGCGCAGCGCGGCTACTGGTCGGGCGTGCTGGCGCGGCTGCGGCGCGACCCGGTGTCGATGATCTGCGCAGGCGTGCTGGCGCTGCTGGTCCTGTCGGCGGTCTTCGCGCCCTGGCTGGGCCTGGCCGACCCCTATCAGGGCAGCATGATTAACCGCCTGGCCGCCCCCGGCACGCCCGGGCATCTGCTGGGCACGGACGAACAGGGCCGCGACATGCTGTCCCGGCTGATCCATGGCGGGCGGCTGACGCTGTTCATCGGGCTGATGCCGGTGGTGCTGGCCTTCTTCATCGGCGGCACCCTTGGGATCATCGCGGGCTATGTCGGTGGCATCACCAACACGATCATCATGCGGGTCGTGGACGTGTTCTTTGCCTTTCCGTCGGTCCTGCTGGCCATCGCCATCTCGGGCGCCCTGGGCGCGGGGGTGCTGAACAGCCTGGTGTCGCTGACCATCGTGTTCGTGCCCCCCGTGACCCGCGTGGCCGAGGCGGTGACATCGGGCGTGCGGTCCTTGGACTACATCGACGCGGCGCGGGCGTCGGGGGCGAATGCGCTGACGGTGATCCGGGTGCATGTGATCGGCAACGTGCTGTCGCCGATCTTCGTCTATGCGACCTCGCTGACATCGGTCTGCATGATCCTGGCGGCGGGGCTGTCCTTCCTGGGCATCGGCGTGCGCCCGCCCGAACCCGAATGGGGGCTGATGCTGAACACGCTGCGATCGGCCATCTATGTGAACCCGTGGCTGGCGGCGCTGCCGGGGGTGATGATCTTTGCCACCTCGCTGTGCCTCAATCTGCTCAGCGACGGTCTGAGGAGTGCGATGAATGTCCGCGACTGACAAACCCCTGCTGAGCGTGCGCGACCTGAAGAAGCATTTTCCCATCAAGGGCGGCATCCTTGGCCGCACCCAGGCCATGGTCCAGGCCGTGGACGGCGTCAGCTTCGACGTCCGCGCGGGGGAAACCCTGGGCATCGTCGGCGAATCCGGCTGCGGAAAGTCCACCACGGCGAAACTGCTGATCGGCCTGGTGGACCGGGACGAGGGCGACATCGACCTGGGCGGCAAGTCCCTTGGCCGCGACATCAGCCTGCGCGCGCTGCGCCGCGACATCCAGATGGTCTTCCAGGACAGCTATGCCTCGCTGAACCCGCGCATGACCATCCTGGACAGCATCGCGTTCGGCGCGCGTGTGCAGGGCCTGGACGATCCGGCGGGCCGCGCGCGCCGCCTGATGGCGCGGGTCGGGCTGGACCCCGACCGCTTTGCGGGCCGCTATCCGCACGAACTGTCGGGGGGGCAGCGCCAGCGCATCAACATCGCCCGCGCCCTGGTCATGTCGCCCAAGGTCGTGGTCCTGGACGAGGCCGTCAGCGCGCTGGACAAATCGGTCGAGGCGCAGGTCCTGAACCTGCTGTCGGACCTGCGGGCGGAATTCGGGCTGACCTATATCTTCATCAGCCACGATCTGAACGTGGTGCGCTATATCTCGGACCGCATCCTGGTCATGTATCTGGGCGAGGTCGTGGAACTGGCCCCGGTCGACATGATCTGGGCCGAACAGGCACATCCCTATACCCGGTCGCTGTTCTCCGCGATGCCGTCGATGGACCCGGACAACCGCACTCAGAAGCCGCCGCTGACCGGCGATCCGCCCAACCCCATCGACCCGCCGCCGAGCTGCCGGTTCCACACCCGCTGCGCCTTTGCAGCCGACATCTGCAAGACCCGTCACCCCGCCCTGGGGCCGATGGTCGCCGGGTCGCCGCATTGGGTCGCCTGTCACCTGCACGACCCGGCATCCGGCCATCCGCGCGCCGGACAGGGGGTGCCCGCATGACGCCGCTGCTGCAGATCGACAATCTGGACGTCCGTTTCAAGGGCGGGCGCACGGTCCATGCCATCAACGACCTGTCCCTGACCCTAATGCCGGGCGAAACCCTGGCCCTGCTGGGCGAGAGCGGGTCGGGCAAGAGCGTCACGCTGAAGACCCTGCTGCGCCTGCTGCCGGAAAAACGCACCGACCTGTCGGGCGACATCCGCTTTGACGGGACCGACATCATGACCCTGTCGGGGCGGGCGTTGCGGTCCTATCGCGGGGGCGACGTGTCGATGGTGTTCCAGGACCCCGGCCTGGCGCTGGACCCGGTCTATACCGTGGGCCAGCAGATCGCCGAGACGGTGATGCGCCACAAGGGCCTGTCCCGGGAGAACGCGATGGACGTGGCACTGGACATGCTGCACCGCGTGCGCATCCCGTCGCCGAAACGGCGGCTGGCCAATTATCCGCACGAGCTGTCGGGCGGCATGCGGCAGCGGGTGATGATCGCGCTGGCGCTGGCCTGCCGTCCGCGTCTGCTGCTGGCGGACGAGCCGACGACCGCGCTTGACGCGACCGTGCAGATCCAGATCCTGCTGCTGCTGCGCGAATTGCAGCGAGAATTCGGCATGGGGGTGATCTTCGTCACCCACGACATCGGCGTGGCGGTCGAAGTCTCGGAACGTATCGCGGTCATGTATGCTGGCCAGATCGTCGAGGAAGGCACTACGCGCGACGTCATCCGCAACCCGCGCCACCCCTATACCCAGGGGCTGCTGGCCGCGAACCTGCATGATGTGGCGCGCGGCGCGCGGCTCGACGCGATCCCCGGTGCCCCTCCGTCGCTGGAGGTGCGGCCGGACAGCTGTTCCTTTGCGCCCCGCTGTCCGATGGCGCTGCCGGCCTGCCGGCAGGCCTTGCCGCCCGTCCTGACGCCCAGCCCCCGCCGCCGCGTGGCCTGCCTGCGCGCAGGCGAAACCCTTGCCGCAGAGTAGATCATGACCGACCCCTGGCACGCCTTTCTGCCCTATCCGCCCGTCCCGGTTCCCCATGCGGACCACGGTCCGCTGTCGGGCCTGACCCTTGCGGTCAAGGACATCTATCACGTCGCCGGATACCGCACCGGGGCGGGGTGCCCGCTGTATCTGGCGGAAAGCCCGGTCCACGCGGACACCGCCCCCTGCGTCCAGCGCCTGCTGGATGCCGGCGCGCGCTTTGTGGGCAAGGTCCACACGGACGAACTGGCGTGGTCCATGTACGGCATGAATGCCCATTTCGGCACGCCCGTGAACCCGGCCGCCCCGGACCGCATTCCCGGCGGGTCGTCGTCGGGGTCGGCGGTTGCGGTGGCGGGCGGGCTGGCCGACATCGCCATCGGGTCGGATACCGGCGGCTCGGTCCGCGCACCGGCCAGCTTTTGCGCGACATGGGGGTGGCGGCCGACCCACGGCCTGATCCCGATGGCGGGCGCGATGGCGCTGGCGCCCAGCTTCGACGCCTGCGGGCTGTTCGCGCGCGACGGGACGGTGCTGGCCCGCGCCGCCGCCGTGCTGGTCGCGGATGCGGCCCCTGTGACCGCGCCGGACCTGATGGTGCCCACCGACATGCTGGCCCTGCTGGGGCCAGAGGCGAGCGCAGTCTGGCAGGACGGGTTCGGACATCTGCCTGCGCGCGGGGTGAGTGTCTATCCCGACGGGGTGGATGCGGCCTATGCGACGTTCCTGACCGCGGTCATGGCGGATGCCAAGGAAACGATCCTGCCCTTTATCCGCGCGTCTCGCATGCCGCTGGTGCGCGGCATCGACGGGCGCGCCGACGCGGCCGACGCGCTGACCCCCGATCAGATCGCCCAGGGCCGTGCCGCGCGCGATGCACTCGCGCGGCACATGGACGCCCTGCTTGGCGCGAATGGCATCTTGCTGGCCCCGGTCGTGCATGACGCTCCGTTCCGCCTGGACGCGCCCCAGGCGGTGTTCGACGGCTTTCGCCACGATGCGCAGCGGTTGCTGTGCGTGGCCGGCATGGCGCGGCTGCCGCAGGTCGTGTTTCCCGCCGGAACCGTCGACGGTGCGCCGTTCGGCCTGTCGCTGATCGGGCCGCGCGGGTCCGACCTGTCGCTGATCGCGCTGGCCTGCCAGATGGCCCGCCAAACGCAGGAGGCCGCATGACCTGTCCGATAGAGACGCGCCTGGCCGACCTGGGTCACGCGCTGCCGCCATCCGCCCCGTCGCGGGCGCTGTTCCTGCCCGGCAAGGTCAGCGGCAACCTGCTGTTCCTGTCGGGCCAGATCTGTGAATGGGAAGGGGTGCCGCAGTATTTCGGCCCCATCGGTCCCGGCTTCGACATGGCGGACGGGCAGGCGGCGGCGCGGATGTGCGCGCTGAACCTGCTGTTCTCGATCCGCGCGGTGGCTGGCTCGTTGTCACGGGTGTCGCAGGTGATCCGGCTGGGCGGGTTCGTCGCCGCGCCGCCGGGCTATGGTGATGGACCGGCGGTCGTGAACGGCGCGTCGCAGCTGTTCATCGACCTGTGGGGCGATGCGGGACGCCATGCCCGCACCGCGGTCAACGTGGCCTCGCTGCCCGCCAATGCGCTGGTCGAGGTCGAGGCGATCGTCGAGCTTACCCCGCCGTGACCTGATCCTCGATCCAGGTGCGAAACCGGGCAAAGGCCGGGTCACCCTGACGGCGGTCGGGCCATGCCAGCCAATAGGCGCCCTCGCCGGGAACGCCTGCGCGCAGGATCGGCTGCAGGCGGCCCTCGTCGATCTCGGGCTGGGCCAGATAGCTGGGCAGCAGCGCCACGCCAAGCCCCGCGATCGCCGCCTGGATCATCATCGAGAACTGGTCCATCACCATGCCCGACACAGCCGGCGGCGTGCCGCCCTGGGCCGCGAACCACGCGGACCAGCCCGAAGGCCGCGTCTCCAGCTGCAGCAGGGGCAGGCCCGCCATGTCCGAGGGATGCGCCACCGGATGATGCGCCAGCATCTGCGGCGAGGCGCAGGCCGTCAGGCGTTCGTCGAACAGCCGCAGGTGATGCGCGTCGGGCCAGTCGGGCTGGCCAAAGAAGATCACCGCGTCAAAGGCTTCGCTGGCAAAGCTGAAACGCTGGATCTTGGTCGAAAGGTTGATCGAGATGCCGGGATTGTCCGACAGGAACTGTCCGATCCGCGGCGCCAGCCAGCGCGTGGCAAAGGTCGGCAGCACCGACAGCGACAGCACCCCCCCGCCCGGATTGGCGATCAGCCCCATGCTGGCGCGTTGGATCACGTCCAGCCCCTGGGTGACGGACGCGGCATAGGTCACGGCCTCGGGGGTGGGGGTCAGGCGCTTGCGGTCGCGGGTGAACAGGAGCTTGCCCAGCTGCCGTTCCAGTGACGCGACCAGCCGGCTGACGGTGCTTTGCGTCAGGTGCAGCTCGTCCGCGGCGGCTGTGACGGACCCGTGGCGCATCACCGCCTCGAAGGCGATCAGTTGGGACAGGCTGGGCAGGAACCGGCGTTGGCGCATGGGTTCATTCATAGAATGCATGAACGCATGAGGAAATAGCGTTTTTCATGCGACGCTTGCTAGGTTACCCTGTGTCCAACAGTCATCACATGCAGGACCCATCGCCATGCTGGACAAGACAACCGTCGATCATAAGGGCACGGCCTTTGCCTGGGAGGACCCCTTCCTGCTGGACGACCAGCTGGAGGAGGATGAACGGATGATCCGCGATACCGCCGCCTCCTTCGCCGCCGACAAGCTGGCCCCGCGCGTCACCGACGCCTATCTGTCCGAGCAGACCGACCCCGAGATCTTTCGCGAGATGGGTGCCAGCGGCCTTCTGGGCGTGACCATCCCCGAGGAATATGGCGGGGTCGGCGCGGGCTATGTCGCCTACGGCCTGGTCGCGCGTGAGGTCGAGCGGATCGACAGCGGTTACCGGTCGATGATGTCGGTGCAGTCGAGCCTGGTGATGTTCCCGATCCATGCCTATGGGTCGGAGGAGCAGCGGATGAAGTACCTGCCCAAGCTGGCATCGGGCGAATGGATCGGCTGCTTTGGCCTGACCGAACCGGATGCAGGCTCCGACCCCGCCGGCATGAAGACCCGCGCGACCAAGACCGAGGGCGGCTATGTGCTGAACGGGTCCAAGATGTGGATCTCGAACAGCCCGATCGCGGATGTGTTCGTGGTCTGGGCCAAGTCCGACGCCCATGGCGGCAAGATCCGCGGCTTTGTCCTGGAGAAGGGCATGAAGGGGCTGTCGGCGCCGAAGATCGGCGGCAAGCTGAGCTTGCGCGCATCCATCACCGGCGAGATCGTCATGGAGAACGTCGAGGTGTCCGAGGACGCGCTGCTGCCCAATGTCAGCGGCATGTCCGGCCCCTTCGGCTGTCTGAACCGCGCGCGTTACGGCATCAGCTGGGGCGTGATGGGGGCGGCCGAGGATTGCTGGTTCCGCGCGCATCGCTATGGCATGGACCGCAAGCAGTTCAACCGCCCCCTGGCCGCGACGCAGCTGTTCCAGAAGAAGCTGGCCGACATGCAGACCGAGATCGCCCTGGGCCTGCAGGCGTCCCTGCGCGTCGGTCGCCTGATGGATCAGGGCCGCTTCGCGCCCGAGATGATCTCGATCATCAAGCGCAACAATTGCGGCAAGGCGCTGGATATCGCGCGGATGGCCCGCGACATGCATGGCGGCAACGGTATCCAGGCCGAATATCACGTCATGCGCCACGCCCAGAACCTGGAGACGGTGAACACCTATGAGGGCACGCATGACGTCCATGCCCTGATCCTGGGCCGCGCGCAGACGGGGCTTCAGGCCTTTGCCTGAAGGCCCGCTCTCCGGTCTGCGTGTCGTCGAGCTGGCGCGCATCCTGGCCGGCCCCTGGATCGGCCAGACCCTGGCCGATCTGGGCGCCGAGGTCATCAAGGTCGAGGCCCTCGAAGGCGACGACACGCGCCGTTGGGGCCCACCCTTCATCGACCGCCCCCGCGCCGACGGCACGGTGGAGACGGTCGCCGCCTATTTCCACGCCACGAACCGCGGCAAGACCAGCGTCACCTGCGACTTCAACGATGCGGGCGATGTGGAGCGTCTGCGCGCGCTGATCGACGGCGCCGATGTGGTGATCGAGAATTTCAAGGCGGGTGGCTTGGCGCGGTTCGGGCTGGATTACGCGACGCTTTCGGCGCGCAATCCGGGGCTGGTCTATGCGTCGGTCACGGGCTTCGGGCAGACCGGGCCGCGCGCCAGCCAGCCGGGATACGACTTCATGATCCAGGGCATGGGCGGCATCATGGAGCTGACCGGCGATCCTGCAGGTGATCCGCAGAAGGTCGGCGTGGCCTGGATCGACATCTTCACCGGCCTCTATGGCGTGATCGGCATCCAGGCGGCGTTGGCGGAACGGGCCCGGTCGGGGCGGGGGCAGCAGGTCGATCTGGCGCTGTTCGACTGTGCGCTGGGGGTGCTGGCCAATCAGGCGGCGAACCATCTGCTGGGCGGGGTCGAACCCGCGCGGTTGGGCAATGCCCATCCGAACATCGTGCCCTATCAGGTCTTTCCGGCGCGGGACGGCCATCTGATCGTCGCCTGCGGGAACGACCGTCAGTTCCGCGCGCTGTGCCTGGCGCTGGACCTGCCTGCGCTGGCGGATGATCCGACGCTGGCCACCAATGCGCAGCGGGTGGCGGGGCGCGAGGCGCTGTGCGCGACCCTGGCGCGGGCGATGACATCGCGCGACCGCGCCGACCTGATCGCGGCGCTGACCACGGCCGGAGTGCCTGCAGGTCCGATCAACCGTGTGTCCGAGGCGCTGTCCGACCCGCAGGCGCAGGCGCGGGGCATGGTCGTGTCGCCCGAGGGCATCGCGGGGTTGCGCACGCCCATCACCCTGTCGCGCAGCCCGACGGTGGCAGACGGTGCCGCCCCGGCATTGGGCGAGGGTTCGTTCAGCTGGCGGCGGTGACCAGCGGCTGCGGCGCATGCAGCGGCAGGATCGCCCGCGCCGCCTGATCGCCAAATGCGCAATCGAAGACGATGTCGCTGCCCATGCCGAAGACGCGCGTGTCCGGGCGAAGCGCGTCCTTCAGCTTGTCCACCGGGGACAGGCTCGTCAGCCCCTGCGGCCCCGATCCGATGATCAGCGGTGCAATCGACACCTGCAGCCGGTCCAGCAGGCCAGCCTCCAGGAAACCGGTGATGGTGATGCCGCCACCCTCGATCAGCAGCGATCCAAGGCCCATGTTCCGCAGGCCTTCAAGCACCTGCACCGGGTCCAGACGTCCGTCCGGGGCGGGCAGGCGCAACACCTCGATCCCCGGGGCGCGGGGGCGGTTTACGCCGGTGACGATGATCCGCCGCGCACCATCCGCCATCAGCACAAGCGCATCGTCGGGCAGCCGCCCGCGCGGGTCGATAACGATGCGCGCCGGGTTGTGGCCGCTGCACAGGCGTACTGTCAGGCGCGGCTGATCATGCAGCGCGGTCTTGACCCCGATCACCACCCCGTCGACCAGCGCGCGCAGGCGGTGCAGATGGGCTAGGCCTTCGGGGCCGGACACATCACGCGCATCGCCGGTGGCCGTCGCGACCCGCCCGTCCAGAGACTGTCCGATCTGCGCGATCGTGACCGGACCAAGATCGCGTCGTGCGACCGGCGCATAGAGGTCAAGCGCCGCGCGTTCGCCGGCGCTGAACCGACCGCAGCAGGCGCAGGCCTGACCGGTGCGGACCGACAGAAGCCGGTCCCAGACCCGAGGGGTGACGTCGACGGCATGCATGGGCGGTCCTCCTCTGGGTGTCAGGCCGTGCCGGGGGGCAGGGCCAGCATGTCATGATGCCCGATCAGGCAACGGCTGTCGCCTGCCATGGCGATCCGGCTGCGGCCCCAATCGGTGGCGACGGACAGGCCGGTCTCGGATGCGGCCTCGGCGATGCCCTGGACCAGCGCGCGGTGCAGCGGGGCCTGATCGGGGCCGATCCGCCACGGGCTTTGGCCGGTGTGGACGTCGAAGCCCGCGTCACGGAAGATCTGCGTGGCGGTCACGGCCGCATCGGGCCCAAGCGCGGGGCCAAGTCCCTTGTCGCCGCGCTGATGGTCGTTGAACGCCCGCGTGACGTCCGCATCGCGCGGCAGCGCTGGCTCCCACGTCATGATGCCGTCATAGGACAGCGCCGCATAGAACGGCACGCCGGCATCGGCCAGTCGCGTGGCCAGCGCGGCGATCCAGTCGGCGGGCATCAGGTCCAGCAGGGCCGATGCCGTGACCAGCGTCACGCCGTCCAGCGGCAGCCCCTTCAGGTCGCGCAGGTCCAGCTGGTGGACGGTGGCGCGGCCCGGCGCCTCGGTCGCCGCGCGCTCCAGCAGGGCTGAATCGTTGTCGACCAGGTGCCAGCGGGCATTGTCCGGCAGATGCGGGCCAAGCGTGCGCAGGGTGGATCCGGTGCCGCAGCCCAGGTCCAGCACGACCGGGTCCGGCCCGGCCAGGACCGCAGCCTGCGCCATCAGGGTCGCGTCGCGGGCGGCCATATCGGCGGGTTCGCGCAGGCCCAGCCATTCCGCCGAGAACCCCATGCTCAGATATCCCCTTCGTACCAAGCGCGGGCCATGTGGCTTTCGTGCAGCAAGACGCGCAGCTTCTTGACGCGGCCGCCATCCTTCAGCCCGCCGGCCCGCACGGTGCCGGCCATCTGATCGAAGATATGCTTGCACAGAAATTCGGTCGTGGTCATTTTCCCTTTGAATTCAGGAATTTCGTCCAAGTTCTTATAGCGCAGCGGAGCCAGCGTATCGGCCAGGGCTTCGGTTGCAAGGCCGATGTCGACGACCAGGCTTTCATCATCCATCTCGGCGGCGAAGAAGGCGCAGTCTACGGTGAATGTCGCGCCATGCACCCCCTGCGCCGGACCGAAGGTCGGCGAGGGGAAGGAATGGGCGATCATGATGTGGTCTCGGACTTCGACGGCGAACATGGTCTCTCCAGGGTCAATAGATGATGCGGTGGCACAGCGTGGCGGGGTCCGCCAGAATGCCGGGATAGGCGTCGGGCAGGTCGGCAAAGGCCGTCTGCCCCGAAATCAGGGCGTCCAGCCTCGCGTCGCGAAGCAGGTCCAGCGCCTTGGTCAGGCGGCGTCGATAGGTCCAGCGCGGCGCACGGTCGGGCGGGATACCGCCCACCTGCGTGCTGACGATGCGCAGACGACGGCTGTGGAACGCGCCGCCCAAGGGCAGGGCCACCTGTTCGGCGCCGTGCCAGCTGGCCTCGGCGATGATGGCCTGCGGCCCGGCCAAGGACAGCGCCAGCACCAGCCCGGTTTGGGATGCGCTGGTATGGATCACCACGTCCTGATCACCGGGGGCATCATCGGGGGTTGTAAAGGCGCAGCGCAGGTCGCGCGCGATGGCGGCGCGTTCGGGCAGGGGGTCGATCACCGTGACCTCTGCCCCCGGCAGTCGCGCCGCCAAAGAGGCCGTCAGCAGCCCCACCAGCCCACCACCGACCACGGCGATGCGGTCACCCGCGCCCGCGCCGCTGTCCCACAGGATGTTCAGCGCGGTCTCCATGTTCGCGGCCATGATCGCGCGTTCCGGCGGCAACCCGTCGGGCAGCGGGATCAGCGCATCCTCCGGCAGACGAAATTCGGTCTGGTGGGGGAACAGCGAAAAGACCATGCGACCGGCAAGCGCCCCGTCGGTTGCCTGACCGACATTGGCATAGCCGTACTTGACCGGAAACGGAAAGTCGCCTTCCTGGAATGGCGCGCGCATGCGGTCATGTTCGCTGGACGGTACCTTTCCCGACAGGACCAACCGTTCCGTGCCCCGGCTGATGCCGGAAAACAGGCTGCGGACATGGGTGCCGTCGCCGACCTGCGCGGGACGCAACTGCGCCTCGCCCGGTCCGGTGCACCAGAGTGCGCGGGCCGTCATGCCAGCAGATGTCCCGACTTGCGTGCCTTGGTGTCCAGATAGCGGGTGTTCTCGGGGCCGCGGCCGACCTTGAGTGCGACGCGGTCCACGACCTCGATGCCCTCGCTGTCCAGACGGGCAATCTTGGCAGGGTTGTTGGTCATCAGGCGCACGCGGCCTATCCCCATCTGGCGCAGCAACGCGGCGCCTGTGCGGAAATCGCGTTCGTCATCCTCGAACCCAAGGCGGTGATTGGCCTCGACCGTATCCAGTCCCTGATCCTGCAGGCTGTAGGCGCGCATCTTGTTGGCAAGGCCGATGCCACGACCTTCCTGGTTCAGATACAGCAGGACGCCGGTCCCGTTCGCCTCCATCGCGCGCAGGGCGGCCTGCAGTTGCGGGCCGCAATCGCATTTCAGGCTGCCCAGCACGTCGCCGGTAAAGCAGGCGGAATGCAGGCGCACCAGCACCGGCTGGCTGCGATCGGGCGTGCCGACCTCGACCGCGTAATGCTCGGGGCCGCCGTCGGGCGCGCGGAACACGTGCAGCCGTCCGTTTCGCGCCGCCAGCATCGGCACGCGGGCGTCCGACACGGGGCGGGGATCGCGGGGAAGCAGGATCTGGTTCAGGACGTCATCGGCGGCCAGGATGCCCAGATCGTTGCGCAGGGCGGTCTCGACGACATCGGGGCCGGTCACGACCAGAACGGCGGGCAGCAGTTCGGCCGCCTTGACCAGACGGATGGCGGCGCGGTGCAGCGGGGCGGGGGCGTGCTGCGGTGCCTGGGGCACGGCGGCCGATGCGGGCATCTGGCGTGACGGATCGGCCAGCGCCTGGATCCAGTCCAGACGCGCGCCGGCGGGAACCGGGATCAGGGCGACCTCACCCTCGTGGGGACGATGGCGCAGGGCGTCCGCGCGACGGGCCGTCAGCACCAGTTCGCCCCCGGAACCAAGGGCCGCGAACCGTTCCGGCGACAGCGTTTCGACCGGCAGGATCAGCGCCGCGGCGGGCTCGCCCAGCAGCACGACCGGCAGGCCAAGCCTGAGGTCGGAGACCATGCGCGCAACCCGTTCGGCCGTGCGCAGCGCCAGCGGATCACCGGTCGCGGTGACCGAAAGCGCAGCGGGGGTGGTCGGGGGAAATCCGTGCATTGGTCAACCTTCGTCCCTGCAAATTGAGGTGTCACGCAAGTCGCAACGTCTTGAAACACGTAGCAGTTCCGCAAAGGTTGCGGCGTTGTGGCAGAATGTCGCAAAGTTTCGCGCGGCGTTTCGGCACGCCCCGGTTTTCTGGACGCGGGCCGCCGATGGCCCTAGGCTGCGACCGTTCAAACCTGAGGATACCCGATGCAACTGCGTGCCTATCTGGGGCTGATCCGGTCACTTGCCATCTACTACAACCCGCTGCGGCGCAGGCAGCTGCGGGCGTTCTATGGCGGGCTGCTGCAACCGGGCGATCTGGCCTTCGACATCGGCGCGCATGTGGGCAGCCGGGCGCGCGCCATGCGGGCCGCCGGGGCGAGGGTCGTGGCCTGCGAACCGCAGGAGCCGTTCGCGGGCTTTCTGCGCCGCAGCCTGCCGCGCGACATCGTGCTGGTGCAGCAGGCCGTGGGCCCGACGGAGACGGTGGCCCGCATGGCGGTGTCGTCGCTGCATCCGACGGTGTCGTCGCTGAGCACCAGCTTTGCGGCCGAGGCGGCCGCTGCCCCCGGCTTCGAGCATGTCCGGTGGGACCGCAGCCAAGAGGTGCGGATGACCACCATGGACGCGCTGATCGCGGCGCATGGCCTGCCCGATTTCGTCAAGATCGACGTCGAGGGGTTCGAACTGGACGTGCTGTCCGGGCTGGGCCAGCCGCTGCCGATGCTATCGGTCGAATACCTGCCGGCGTTCCGCGACCGGACGCTGGCGGTGATCGACCGGCTGCAGGATCTGGGCCTCTACCGCTTCAATCCGGTGACCGGCGAGGCGGGCGGGTTCCTGTGGGACGACTGGCGCGACGCGGATGCCGTGCGCGCCTGGCTGAAGGGCCTCGACCCGCAGGGCGGGTCGGGCGATCTTTACGCGCGGCTGGCCTAGCGGTCCGCACGCAGCGCCGCGGCCAGTCGGTCGAAGATCGGCACCGGGGCGGTGATGACGGTCCCCGTCTCCTCGGGGCGTTCGTCGGGGGTCCAGCCTTCGACCCGCATCCCGGCCTCGCGGACCAGGACCAGACCGGCACTGATGTCCCAGGGACGCAGGCGGCGTTCCCAGAACCCGTCCAGCCGCCCGGCCGCCACATAGGCCAGATCCAGCGCCGCGGCACCCATCCGGCGCACCCCCGCTGTGCCCGGCAGCACCCGCGCCAGGTCGGCCGCGTGATCGTCGATGTAAGGCATGTTGCCGAACGGCAGGCCCGTCCCGAACAGCGCCGCGTCAAAGCCCGGCGGCGCGGCGGGGTCCAGGCGGCGCCCGTTCAGCTGCAGCCCCGACCCTGTCATGGCGCTGAACGTTTCTGCCTTTAGCGGGTCGTGGACCACGCCCAGCACCAGCTGCCCGTCCTGTTCCAGCGCGATGGACACCGCCCAATGCGCGATCCCGCGCAGAAAGTTCGTCGTGCCGTCCAGGGGGTCCACGATCCAACGGCGCCGGCCGGGACGGGCATCGGTCTCCTCGCCCAGCCAGCCGTCGTCGGGGTTGGCGCCCAGCAGGCGGTCGCGCAGCAGCGCCTCGGACTGGTGGTCGGCCTGCGACACGAAGTCGCCCTGACGCTTGGCGTCGATGGTCAGCAGATCGCGGTCGTTCCAATGCGCCTGCAGCAGCGCTCCGGCTGCATGGGCGGCGTCGATCGCCAGGGTCAGGTCGTCGGTGGTACCCATCGGGGATCCTTTCAGGGGGCGGGCCGCATGCCCCCTGCGGAGGCAACGGGGGCGTATCGGGCCCCCTACACGGGATTATCAGTTGCACGATGCGCACCAAGGGGCAATCTGCGCGCAGCACCGCCCGGCGACAAGGGCGGCAGGAGGCCGACCGACCCCAGGCCCGTCACGGGAGAATACAGACCATGCGCTTCGTCAAGGCAACCATCGGCGCCATCGTGATCATCGCCGCGGCCGCCGGGGGCATGACGCTGTCGGACCGTCTGCTGAGCGAACCCGAACAGGCCCGCCGCCCGTCCGACGGCGCCGGAGAGGCGGTGCCGGTCGAGACCGTGGCCGTCCAGACCGCGCGGTTCGTCGACAGCTTCCGCGCCGTCGGCACCGCGCGTGCCCGCAGCGCGGTCGAACTGATGCCCGAGGCGAGCGGCCGCATCACCCGCATCGCCTTTCGCCCCGGCGCGCAGGTCGAACGCGGCGATGTCCTGCTGGAACTGGACGACCGCGCCGAACAGGCCGATCTGGCCGCCGCCGAGGCGACCCTAGCCGAGGCCGACGCCGCCTTTGCCCGCCAGGAACAGCTGAATGCCAGCGGATCGTCGTCGGACGCCGCCTTTCAGACCGCCCGCGCGGCCCAGCTGCGCGCCCAGGCCGAACGCGACCGCGCCCAGGTCCTGTTGGAGAACCGTCTGCTGCGCGCCCCGTTTTCCGGCGTCATCGGCCTGACCGACCTGGTCGAGGGGCAGATGCTGGACAGTGGCACCCCCATCGCCACGCTGGACGACCTGGAGGTGATCGAGGTGGATTTCGGCGTGCCCGAGACGCTGTTGCCGCGCCTTGCGGTCGGGCAGGGGGTCCAGCTGCGGTCCTCGGCCTGGCCCGACCGGGTCTTCAACGCGACGATCAGCCTGATCGACACGCGGGTCGATGCCGCCACGCGGTCGATCGCGCTGCGCGCGCAGATGCCGAACCCCGACCGCGCCCTGACCGGCGGGATGTTCCTGCAGGTCGAGCTGGTCCTGGATCAGCGCGAACGCCCCGCGGTCCCCGAATCCGCGCTGAGCGTCGAGGGCGATGTCCAGCGCGTCCTGATCGTGAAGGGGAACGAGGCGGCCTGGGCCGACATCCAGGTGGGCCAGCAATCCGACGGCCTGGTCGAGGTCCTGGCGGGTCTGGACCTGGGCACCCAGATCATCGTGTCGAACCTGCACCGCGTCGACGCCGGCACCATCGTCACCGCCACGCCGCGTCCCGACCGGACCGCCGCCGCCGAACCCCTGGTCGGAGCCGACGGATGAGCGTCCCCGATTTCGCCCTGCGCCGCCCGGTCTTCGCAACCGTCATCAACCTGCTGATCGTGCTGATCGGGGCGGTGGCCATCACCCGCCTGCCGGTCCGCGAGCTGCCCTCGGTCGAGGCGGCCGAGGTCAGCGTCCGCGTGAACTATACCGGCGCCGCGCCCGATGTGGTCGATAACCAGCTGGCCACGGTGATCGAGGGCGCGCTGGCCGGGGTCAGCGGCGTGACCGCCATGCGCACCAGCTCTGACCGGGGACGGATGCGCAGCGTGCTGACATTCGATCCGGGACGCGACATCGACAGCGCCGCCAACGACGTGCGCGCCGCCGTCGAACGGGTGCTGAACGACCTGCCCGACGGGGCGGACACGCCCCGCGTGGAAAAGAACGACGACGAGGGCGACCCGGTGATCCGGCTGGCCCTGTCCAGCCCGTCGATGACGCCGCTGGAACTGTCCGATTACGCCAGCCGCTTCATCACCGATCGCCTGGCGCGCCTGCCCGGCGTGGCCAATGCGCAGATCTTTGGCGAGCGCGCGCCGTCGATGCGCATCTGGCTGGATCAGTCGCGCATGGCCGCCTATGGCATCACCACCAGCGACATCATCGGCGCGCTGCAGGCCAACAACGTCGAACTGCCCGCGGGCCAGATCGAGACGAACGCCCGACAGCTGCAGGTGCTGGCGCAGACGCGCTTTACCTCGGCCGACGTGTTCCGCCAAGTCGTGCTGCGCGACGAGGGCGGGCGCCCCCTGCGCCTTGGCGACGTCGCGCGGATCGAGGAGGGGGCCGAGGACACCACCACCATCTATCGCGCCAACGGCACCGTGGCCCTGGGCCTGGGCGTCCAGCCGCAGGCGCAGTCGAACACCGTCGCCATCTCGACCGCCGTCCGGGCGGAACTGGACCGCATCCGCGACACCCTGCCCGACGGCATGGCGCTGACCATCACCACGGACGAGGCGGTGTTCATCGAAAGCTCGATCGAACAGGTCCTTAAGGTGTTCCTAGAGGCTGTGGCCCTGGTCACGGCGGTGATCTTCCTGTTCCTGGGGTCGCTGCGGCTGTCGCTGGTGCCCATCGTGACCATCCCGGTATCGGCCTTGGGCGCCGCATTGGGGATGCTGGCCCTGGGGTTCACGATCAACATCCTGACGCTGTTTGCGTTGATCCTGGCGATCGGCCTGGTCGTCGACGACGCCATCGTCGTGCTTGAGAACATTCAGCGCCACCGCGCCATGGGCAAGTCGCGGGCCGAGGCCGCGCGGCAGGGCGCGGGGCAGGTCAGCTTTGCCGTCATCGCCACCACCGCCGTGCTGATTGCTGTCTTTGTCCCCGTCAGTTTCATGGACGGGGAACTGGGCCAGCTGTTCGCGGAATTCGGCATCGTGCTGGCCATTGCGGTGGCCGTGTCGGGCCTTGTCGCGCTGACCCTGTCACCGGTGCTGGCCGCGCGGGTGATGCCGCGCGAGGATCGTCCGAACCTGCTGACCCGCACAATGAACCGGGCCATCGTCTGGCTGGAACGCGGCTATGACCGCATCCTGCGGGTGCTGATCGCGCGGCCCGTGGTCATTCTGGCGGGCACGGCCTTCCTGGTCGCGGGGGCGGTGTCCGTCTATCAGGCGCTACCGCGCCAGCTGACCCCGGACGAGGATCGCGGCAGCTTCCGCATCATTCTGAACGCGCCCCAGGGGTCGAACCTGGAATATACCGACGCGGCGACCCGGAAGGTTGAGGCGATGATCCAGCCGCTGCGCGATCAGGGCATCGTGGAAAACGTCACCGCCATCGTCGGGCTTGGCGCGAATGCGCGCCGTGCGCTGCTGTTCGTCAACCTGTCGCCATGGGACGGCCGCGATGTCAGCGTGGAGGAGGTCATGGCCGACCTGCGCCCGCAACTGTCTGCGATGACCGAGGTGTCGACCTCGATCCGCCCGTCGGGTGGCCTGGGCCTTGGCGGCGGCAGCGGAAGCATCAGCTGGTCCATCGGCGGGCCGGACCTGGACCGCGCCGCCGCTTGGGCCGAGGACGTGGCCGCCCGACTGGCCGATGCGCCGGGCCTGTCCGGGATCGAGGTCGATTACGCGGCCAACCTGCCGGGCGCGTCGCTGGACATCGACCGCACCCGCGCCCAGGACCTTGGCCTGGACAGCGAAACCGTGGCCCAGACCCTGCAGGTGCTGTTCGCGTCCCGCACCGTCGGTGAATACACCAGCGACGGCCGCCAGTACCCGGTCATCCTGCAGGCGGCCCCCGAAGACCGCGACAGCGTTCAGGACATGCTGTCGGTGCTGATCCGCAACACGCGCGGCGACCTGATCCCGCTGTCGGCCTTTGCCGACGTCACGACCGGGGCCACGGTCCCGTCGATCGCGCGGAACGACCGCCTGATTTCGGTCAACACCGAGGCCGATCTGGTCGAGGGGACCGACCTGGCCCGCGCCATCACCCTTGTCGAACAGGCCGCGGCCGAGCTGCCGGCGGGCGCTCTGCTGGTCTGGCGCGGTCAGGCGGCGGATTACCAGGAAAACCAGGGCGGCGTCGCGACCGTCTTCGGAATGGCGCTGCTGATCGTGTTCCTAGTGCTGGCGGCGCAGTTCGAGAGCTTTCGCACACCGCTGACGATCATGCTGACGGTGCCCCTGGGCCTTGCGGGGGCGGTGGCGACGCTGCTGCTGACGGGGGCGTCGGTGAACATCTTTTCACAGGTGGGGATGATTCTGCTGATCGGGATCATGGCCAAGAACGGCATCCTGATCGTCGAGTTCGCCAACCAGCTGCGCGAGGAGGGCCGCGATCTGGTCACCGCGGCGCGCGAGGGGGCGGTGACACGCCTGCGGCCCGTGCTGATGACGACCATCGCCACGATCCTGGGAGCCGTGCCCCTGGCGACCGCGACGGGGGCGGGGGCGGAAAGCCGCCGCGCCATCGGTGCGGTCATCGTGGGCGGGCTGTCGCTGGCCTTCGTGCTGACGCTGCTGCTGACGCCGGTGATCTATGTGCTGATCGAACGGATCGGGCGCCGGGACGTGCCCGCAACCGATCCTCAGCCCGCGGAATAGCGGTCAGTCCCGCCCCGCGA
Organism: Paracoccus sp. 08; assembly: GCF_024105395.1. Taxonomy (NCBI): domain Bacteria; kingdom Pseudomonadati; phylum Pseudomonadota; class Alphaproteobacteria; order Rhodobacterales; family Paracoccaceae; genus Paracoccus; species Paracoccus sp. 08. Next base: position 22,027 of record NZ_WEKR01000020.1, read on the forward strand.
TCATCTCCAGGATGACGCCAAGCGAGGTGCCCATATGCGCCCGCATCAGGTCAGCCGCGCGATCCGCGTCGCGCGCCGTGATCGCCCCCAGGATCGCGCGATGTTCCGCCCGCGAGGTTTCTATGCGCGCCGCGCGGACCTGAAACTGCGCGTTGCGCCACGGCAGGCTGCGCCGGTTCAGGTCGGCCAGCAGGTCGGCCAGCACGGCGTTTCCCGCGCCTTGGCGCAAGGCCTCGTGAAAGCGCATGTTGGCTTGGGCGTAATCCGCGCCGGGCAGGTCGTCGCGGTCCAGGATGCCCGCCAGCAGCGCATGGTCGGTCGGGGTCATCCGCAGCGCGGACAGGCTGGCACACAGCGCCTCCAGTTCCGCCAGGGCCTCGAACAGGTGGCGCAGGGCGTCGCTGCCCATGCGACGCACTAGGAACGCCCGGCGGGGGCCGCGTTCCACCAGCCCTTCGGCGGCCAGCCGCTGCAACGCCTCGCGCACCGGGGTCCGGGACAGGCCGAACCGCGCGGCAAGGGTCGTCTCTCCCAACGGGTCGCCGGGGCGCAGCGTGCCCGCGATGATCTGCGCGGAAAGCGCATCGTGGATCTGATCGGCCGAACGGATGGCAGGCATCGGGAATTCCGTCAATTGTATTCCTGTGCCTGCCACATGTATACATACCACAGCCGCTTGACCATGTGATTCCTCGCCGGAGAGCCTCTTCCATGACTGCATTCGATTTCCTGTCGGGCCGCAGGCCGTCCACCCTTGCCGGTCGCGCGATGGTCGCCGCCTCGCACCCGCTGGCCAGCGCGGCGGGACTGGCCATCCTGGCCGAGGGCGGGAACGCGGGCGACGCCGCCATCGCCGCCAGCGCGGTGCAGGCGGTCGTCGACCCGTTGATGACTGGGATCGGCGGCGACTGCTTTGCGCTTTATGCGCCGGCAAACGGGCCGGTGCGCGCACTGAACGGGTCGGGCCGCGCCCCCGCCGCGGCGACGGTCGAGGCGCTGCAGGCCGCGGGTCTGACCGACACCATTCCCCAGACCAGCGCGCATGCGGTGACCGTGCCCGGCGCAATCTCCGCGTGGTGCCGCCTGCATGCCGATCTGGGCCGCCTGCCGCTGTCACGCCTGTTCCGCGACGCGATCGGTTATGGCCGCGACGGGTTTCCCGTCACCCCCCGCGTCGCGCAGGACTGGGCCGAAGGGCAGGCCACCGTCGCAGGCGATCCGCATGCGGCGGCGCATTTCCTGCCTGTCCCGGATGCCGGCGCCCGCTTTGCCCAACCCCTGCTGGCCGACCGCCTGGAGGAGATCGCGGCCCATGGTCCGGCCGCGTTCTATCAGGGCGACACCGCGGCACGCATGGTCGCGCATCTGCGATCCCTGGGCGGGCTGCACACCCAGCAGGATTTCGCGGATGCCACCGACGGCGCCGAATGGGTCGAACCGATCAGCGCCCGCTATCGCGGGTTCGACGTCCATGAATGCCCGCCGAACGGACAGGGGCTGGCCGCGCTGTTGATCCTGAAGATCATCGAGGGGTTCGACATGGCCGCGCTGTCCGTGGCCGACCGCATCCATGTCCAGGCCGAGGCGACGAAGCTTGCCTATCATCACCGCGACGAACTGCTGGGCGATCCCGATCATTGCGCCGGGCTGACCGAGGCACTGATGTCGGAGGCCGCCATCGCGGCCCTGCGCGCCCGCATCGACATGGCCCGCGCCCAAGCCCCGGCCCTGTGGGACGAGCCCGAGCACAAGGACACCATCTATCTGTGCGTCGTGGACGCCGCGGGGAATGCGGTGTCCTTCATCAATTCGATCTTCCACGGCTTCGGGTCGGGGCGGCTGGACCCCGCGACCGGCGTACTGTTCCAAAGCCGCGGTGCGTCGTTCCGTCTGATCCCCGGCCATCCGAACGCGATCGGCCCGCGCAAGCGCCCGATGCACACGATCATTCCCGGCATGGTGACCCAGGGCGGCCGCACGGTCATGCCCTTCGGCGTGATGGGCGGACAGTACCAGGCGGCGGGCCACGCGGCCTTCCTGTCGGCGGTGATCGACCGCGGCCTGTCGCTGCAAGCGGCCATAGACGAGCCGCGGACCTTTGCCACCGACGGCGTGCTGCAGGTGGAACCGACCCTGCCGCAGGACATCTGCGACGACCTGGCTGCGCGCGGCCATGTCATCAAGCGCCTGACCGGCCCGATGGGCGGGGCGCAGGCGATCCGCATCGGCGACGGCCTGCTGGAAGGCGGGTCGGACAGCCGCAAGGACGGCATGGCCATCGGCCTGTAAGGAGACGGACATGGGCTTTCTGAAACGCATCGGAATCGACAGCTACATGCTGATGCTGCTGGGCACCGTCATGGTGGGCCTGGTGCTGCCGGCGCGGGGCGTGGCGGCCGACGCCCTGGGTCAGGTAACCTATTGGGCGGTGGCGCTGCTGTTCTTTCTGTACGGGGCCAAGCTGGATCCGGCTTCGGTCAAGGCGGGGATGCTGAACTGGCGCCTGCAGGGACTGACATTCGCCGCGACCTATCTGATGATCCCGGTGCTGGGCATGGCATTCGCGCTGATCTTCGGCGATCTGCTGGGACCGCAGGTCACGCTGGGGCTGGTGTTCCTGGCGGTGCTGCCCTCGACGATCCAAAGCTCGATCGCCTTCGTGTCGATGGCAGGTGGCAACGTCCCCGCGGCGATCTGTGCGGCGTCGCTGTCGAACCTGGTCGGCGTGGCGCTGACCCCGGCGCTGGTCGCGGTGCTGTTGAAGACCGGAGAGGGCGGCGTCAGCCTGGACGCCGTGCTGCGCATCGGCACGCAGATCCTGCTGCCCTTCGTCCTGGGCCAGGTCCTGCGCCCGTGGGTGGGGGCGTTCGTGCGCAACCGCAAGACGCTGACCCTGGTCGTGGACCGGGGCGCGATCCTGCTGATCGTCTATTCGGCCTTCAGTGCGGGCACGGTGTCGGGCCTGTGGGCGTCGATCCCGCCGACCGCCCTGATCGCGCTGATCGCGGTCATGCTGGTGCTGCTGGCCTGCGTTTTCGGAATGATGGCCGGGGCGGGCCGCGCCTTCGGCCTGCCGCTGGAGGACCGGATCGTGCTGTTCTTCTGCGGGTCCACCAAGAGCCTTGCGACGGGCCTGCCCATCGCCACCGCGCTGTTCCCGGCCGAGACGGTCGGGGCCACCGTCCTGCCCGTCCTGGTCTATCACATGGCACAGCTGCTGATCTGCGCGATGATCGCGCAGAACCGGGCGCGGCGGAACGCCACGGCCTTGGTGGCGTAAGGACGAAAAGACATGGGAACCGGGTTGCCCGGCCCACGTTGCCTTGGACCCAGCACCGCGGTCCAAGGAGCCCCCAATGGCACAACGCCCCGCCGCCAGGTTGTCCGTCAACGGCCAATCCCATGAATATCACGGCGACCCCCGCCGCAGCCTGCTTGACGTCCTGCGTCTGGACCTTGGCCTGACCGGCACCAAGAAGGGCTGCGACCACGGTCAATGCGGCGCCTGTACCGTCATCGTCAACGGCCGCCGCATCAACTCCTGCCTGTCGCTGGCCGTCATGCATGACGAGGATGAGATCACCACGATCGAGGGCATCGGCACGCCCGATGCGCTGTCGACCCTGCAGGCAGCCTTCGTGGCCCATGACGGGTTCCAGTGCGGCTATTGCACGCCCGGCCAGATCTGTTCGGCGACCGCTATGATCGAGGAGATCAGGCAAGGCTGGCCCAGTGCCGTCACTGCCGATCCGGCCGACAAGCCCGCCGTCGCCGATGCCGAGATCCGCGAACGGATGAGCGGCAACCTGTGCCGCTGCGGCGCCTATGACAACATCCTGGCCGCCATCCGTGACGCCATGGCCCAGACGGAGGCCGCACAATGAAGGCATTCGAATACGACCGCGCGGGCGATCTGGCCCAAGCCGTCGGCAGCCCCGCGACGCTGATCGCCGGCGGCACCAACCTGCTGGACCTGATGAAGCTGGAGGTCGCGACCCCCGATGCCCTGCTGGACATCACCCGCGTCGGCCTCAAGGAGATCACCCCCGAGGGTGCCGGTCTTCGCATCGGCGCGCTGGTCAGCAACTCGGACTGCGCGGCGCATCCGCGCATCCGTGCCGACTGGCCGCTGCTGTCGCGCGCCATTCTGGCCGGTGCCAGCCCGCAGTTGCGCAACAAGGCGACGATGGGCGGCAACCTGTGCCAGCGCACGCGCTGTGGTTATTTCATGGACGGGCGGTCGCCTTGCAACAAGCGCGAGCCGGGCACAGGCTGCGCGGCGCAGGGTGGCGTGAACCGCAATCATGCGATCCTGGGCGCGTCCGATGCCTGCATCGCGACCTATCCGGGCGACATGGCCGTGGCCCTGTCGGCCCTGCGCGCCACGGTCGAGACCGAAGGCCCTGACGGCACGCGTGAAATTCCGATGCGCAATTTCCACCGCCTGCCCGGGGACGATCCGTCGCGCGACAACGTGCTGAAGGCGGGTGAGGTCATCACCGCCATCCGGCTGCCGGCACCGTTCGGGGGACGTCAGCTGTATCGCAAGGTGCGCGACCGGGCATCCTATGCCTTTGCGCTGGTGTCGGTGGCGGCGGCGGTTCGTATGGACAACGGCCGCATCGACGCCGCGCAACTGGCGTTCGGAAGCATTGCCCACAAGCCGTGGACCGACGACCGCGTCGAGGCGCTGCTGGTCGGGGAACGCCCGACGCCCGCGCTGTTCGACAAGGCCGCCGACCTTCTGCTGGAGGATGCGCGCGGCCAGGGACATAACGATTTCAAGATCACGCTGGTCCGCCGCGCCCTTGCGGCCGTACTGGCGGAAGCCACGGGGGAATGACGATGAGCGATACCTATGACACCCCCGACACCCGCGACATGCTGGACCGCACCCGCCAGGGGGTGATCGGCAAGCCGCTGGACCGGCCGGAAGGCCCGCTGAAGGTGGCGGGCACCGCGACCTATGCCGCCGAATATGCACGCGAGAACTGCGCCGAGGGCGTGCTGGTCGGCGCGACGATCAGCACCGGTCGGGTCAGGAAGATCAACCGAGACGTCGTGATGGCGATGCCCGGCGTTCTGGGCGTCTATTCCTCGGAACGGATGCTGCGCCGCGCGGCGCAGGGCACCGCGGGCGAGGCGCCCGAGCAGGACGTCTCGAAGGTCGACTTTCCGATGCAGCCGGTGGCCTTGGTCGTCGCCGAGACGTTCGAACAGGCGACCAATGCCGCAAAGGCGCTGGACATCGAATACGAGGACCAGTCCGGCGACGCGCAGTTCCTGCCCGACGCCGCAGATGCGGAACCGGCCGCAGATCCGATCAAGGCGGGCGATCTGGACAAGGCCATGCGCGACGCCGCGCATTCCGTCGATCTGACCTTCACGACCCCCGGCCATGCCAGTGCCGCGATGGAACCGCATGCGGCGGTCGCGGAATGGAACGGCAAGGATCTGACCCTGTGGGGCAGCCTGCAGATGCTGACCTATAACGTTGCGGAGCTGGCCGACAGCCTGGGGATCGACCCCAAGCACGTGCATCTGCTGTCGCCCTATGTCGGCGGCGGGTTCGGGTCCAAGTTGGGCATCTCGCACGAGGCGGTCGCCGCGGCGATTGCCGCCAAGGAACTGGGCCGCCCGGTCCGTGTGGTCATGAGCCGCCAGCAGGTGTTCCAGTCGATCATGCGCCGGTCGGAAACCGAACAGCGCATCCGTCTGGGGTGCGGCCCCGACGGCCGCCTGACCGCCTTCGCCCATGAGGCGCTGGTGTCGAACCTGCCCGGAGAAAGCTTCTCTGAACCGGTGACGCAGGCGTCCGAATTTCTCTACGCCGGCGAGAACCGCCTGCTGGCGGTACGTAAGTCCGACATCACCCGTCTGACCGCTGGTTCTGTCCGGGCGCCGGGCGAGGCCGTCGGCATGCAGGCCCTTGAGGTCGCGATGGACGAACTGGCCGAAGCCACCGGCATCGACCCGGTCGAATTGCGCAAGCGCAACCTGCCCGACGAGGTGCCGGGCGAGGGTACGCCCTATTCCTCGCGCAGGCTGATCGAGGCGCTGGACGCCGGCGCTGCGGCCTTTGGCTGGGACAAGCGCAGTGCCACCCCCTGCGCGCGGCGCGAGGGCGAATGGTGGATCGGCATGGGTGTGGCATCCGCCGCACGCGTGAACATCCTGGCCAAGGCCGAGGCCCGCGTGACCCTGACCGCCGATGGCCATGTGGTGGTCGAGACCGATCACACTGATATCGGCACCGGCAGCTATGCCATCCTGGGTCAGGTTGCCGCAGAGATGCTGGGCCAGCCGATCGAGCGCACCACCGTCCGTCTGGGCGACAGCCGCCTGCCGTCCGGCGCCGGTTCGGGGGGCAGCTGGGGCGCGTCATCGACGGGTTCGGCGGTGTTCCTGGCCTGCGAGGCGATCCGCGCAACCTTGGCACAGGCGCTTGGCTGTGCGTCCGACGACCTGCTGCTGCAGGACGGCAAGGCCTGGGCCGAGGGCGTCGAGCCGCGTCCCGTGACCGAGCTTCTGTCCGAGGATCTGACGCGGACCGGCAAGATCGAACCGGGCAAGCTGATGGAGAAGGTCAACCAGTCGACCTACGGCGCCTTCTTCTGCGAGGTCGCGGTCAATGCCTTCACCGGAGAGACGCGTCTGCGCCGCATGACCGGGGCATTCGGCTTTGGCCGGGTGCTGAACGCCAAGACGGCGCGGTCGCAATGTCTGGGCGGCATGGTCTGGGGCATCGGCAGTGCATTGACCGAGGAGCTGTCCTTTGACAGCCGCGACGGTCATCTGGTGAACCACGATCTGGCCGAATACCATGTGCCGGTCCATGCGGACATTCCCGACATGGAGGTGATCCTGCTGGAGGAGCGCGATCCGCACGCATCGCCCATCCAGGCCAAGGGTGTCGGCGAACTGGGCATCTGCGGGGCGGCGGGGGCGGTGGCGAATGCCATCTACAATGCCTGCGGCGTGCGTCTGCACGATTTCCCGATGACGCCAGACAAGCTGCTGGCTCATCTGCCCGATCCCTTCGCCCCGGCGGCGTGATCGCATGCGGGGGCGGTGCGCCGCCCCCGAACCCCTGACAGGAGCCCGACATGTCCGACGACCAGCCCAAGACCGACGACCGCGTTTTTTCCTATGACGGCCCCGTCGGGGGGTGGGGATCGGCGAAGGGGATGGCCCAGGTGGCCCGTGCTGCAAAGCCGGGGCCGGGCGCGTTGGAAACCTTGCGCGGTCAGAACAAGGCAGGCGGCATGATGTGCGCGTCCTGCGCCTGGGGCAAGCCGCCCAACCCGCATGTCGTCGAATTCTGCGAGAACGGCGCCAAGGCGACGTTGTGGGACCTGACCTCGGAGCGCTGCGGGCCCGACTTCTTTCTGGACCACACTGTGGCCGAACTGGCCACTTGGTCCGAATACGATCTGGAGATGGCGGGACGGCTGACCCACCCCCTGCGCTATGACGCGTCCAGCGACCGTTATCTGGAAACCACGTGGGAGGAGGCCTTTGCCGAGATCGGCCAGGGCCTGCGTGCGCTGGACCCCAAGACCGTGACATTCTATGCCTCCGGCAAGGCGGGGCTGGAGGCGTCGTTCCTCTATGGGCTGTATGCGCGTGCTTATGGGCATGTGAACCTGCCCGACAGCTCCAACATGTGCCATGAGACGACATCTGTGGGGCTCAAGACCGTTGTCGGATCGCCGGTCGGCACCTGCGTGCTGGAGGATTTCGATCATTGCGACATGATCCTGCAGATCGGCCAGAACCCCGGCACGAACAGCCCCCGCATGCTGCACCCGCTGCAGCAGGCGGCCAAGCGCGGCTGCTGCATCGTGGCCATCAACCCGCTGCGCGAGAAGGGTCTGCTGGAATTCGCGAACCCGCAAAGCCCGTGGCAGATGACCGTGGGCGCACCCACCGAGATCGCCGACCGCTATCTGCAGGTGCGCGCGGGCGGCGACATCGCTGCATTGACCGGTATCGCCAAGCATGTGCTGGCGTTGGAACGCAGCCAGGGCGGCGTGCTGGATCATGACTTCCTGAACAGGCATGCACATGGGTTGCAGGACTGGATGGATTGGGTCGATGCGACCGACTGGACCGAACTGGAGCAGGTCAGCGGCCTGAACCGCGCCGCGATGGAGGGGATCGGTGCGATCTATGCCCGGTCGCGTGCCGTGATCGGCGTCTATGGCATGGGCCTGACGCAACATGTCCATGGGTCGGACGCCATCGGCGCACTGGTCAACCTGCTGCTGTTGCGCGGAAATATCGGGCGCAAGGGTGCGGGTTGCAGCCCGGTCCGTGGCCATTCCAACGTCCAGGGGCAGCGCACCGTCGGCATCACCGAAAAGCCCGACCTTGTCCCGAACGACCGCCTGCGCGCGCTGTTCGACATGCAGCCGCCGATGGAGGAGGGGTGGAACACCACCGCCTTCGTCGAGGCGCTGCTGGAAGGGCGGGCCACGGGGTTCGTGGGCTTGGGCGGCAACCTTGCGCGCGCGGTGCCCGACACCGATCGCGTGGCCGACGCCTGGCGGTCGATGCCGTTGACCGTCCACGTGGCGACGCGCCTGAACCGCACCCACCTGATGCCGGGACAGGCGTCCTGGATCCTGCCCTGCCTGGTCCGGGCCGAACAGGACATGCAGGGTGGCGTCAACCAGCAGGTCTCGGTCGAGGACAGCTTCAGCCATATCCACGGATCGATCGGCAATCGCACGCCCGCCAGCCCGCACCTGCTGTCCGAGACCGAGATCGTCGCCCGGATGGCCGCCGCGACCCTGGACCCCAACCCCAAGATGCCGTGGAGGCATTGGGCAGGCGATCATGCCCGCATCCGCGCGTTGATCGAGGCGGTCTATCCCGATGATTTCCGCGATTTCGAGACCCGCATGAACCAGCCGGGCGGATTTTATCGCGACAACGCCGCCCGCAACCGCGTCTGGAAGACCGAGAGCGGCCGCGCACAGTTCACGCGACCTGCCGATCTGGACGCGACAGGACTTGGCGCGCAGGAAGGCGTGTACCGCCTGATGACGCTGCGGTCGAATGATCAGTTCAACACCACCGTCTATGGCATGTCCGACCGCCTGCGCGGGATCGAGGGCGACCGCATGCTGGTCATGATGTCGCCCGACGACATGGCGGCGGCGGGGCTGGCCGCGGAGCAGCGCATCACCCTCACTTCGGCCGCCGAGGACGGGATCGCGCGGCGGGTCCAAGGGCTGCGCGTCATCCCCTATGACATCCCGCACGGCTGTCTGGCCGGCTACTTTCCGGAGCTGAACCCGCTGTCGCCGCTGTCGCGCGGGGATCTGGCATCGGCCACCCCGGCGTCCAAGGGCATCCCGGTCCGCCTGGCCTGATCGGGCATCACCTGCGATGTCACCAGCAGTGGTCCCGCGGCGATCTTTCGGCACAATGCCAGAAAGGTCGCCCGTTCCCCGGCATCCAGCACGCCGAACATTTCGTCCTGACGCAGCCTTGCGGTCTGGCGGATCGTGGCCAGCAGGTCGGACCCGTCCGGGGTTGGATACAGCCGCTTGGCCCGCGCATCCTGAGGGCAGGGACGCTGTTCGATCAGGCCGCGCGCCTCCAGCAGGGCCAGGGCGCGGCTGACGGTGTTCTGCGGGCGCGGGAACAGGTGCAGCAGATCGCGTGCCCGGAGTCCCGGAAAGCTGACCGTCGCCAGCAGCGCGGACCAGCATTGCACGGGCATGTCGTGGGCACGCTCGATATGGCGGTTCGTCACCTGGTTGTTGGCCAGCACGACATAGCTGATCGACAGCAGCTCTGACAGGTCGCTGTCCAGCAGCTGCGCCAGCATCGCATCGGGGTCGTCGGTCTGCATCGGCTCCTCCTGTCGTGGCCGTCGCGCGGAAGCGACGATTGACCGTTGCACAATACATCCAGATGGATCAATTGTAACGCGCATCACGGCCGGCGCGCGGGGTTTGTTGCGTCATGCGGCCGCTCTTTGACAGATCCTGATCCGAAAGGCTTGGACCCATGCCGCAATTGCTGGCCTTCTCCATCTTGGCGCTGATCCTGTGGGTCGGCGATGTCGTCTCGACCCGGACGCGGTCCTGGCTGCCGTCGGTCTTCGTCTGCGCGATCCTGTTCCTGGTGGGCTACTGGACCTTCTTCCCCGAGGACATCGTCCAGGTCGCGGGGTTCCAGACGCCGATCGTCTTTCTGGCCATGTACCTGCTGATCACCAACATGGGGACGCTTCTGTCCTTTGCCGAACTGGCACGGCAGTGGCGCACCGTCGTCGTGGCGTTGGCCGGAATCGGCGGCATCGTGGCGCTGCTGTTCACCCTGGGCGTGATGCTGCTGGACTGGCAGACGGTGGTCGTGGCGACGCCGCCGCTGGTCGGCGGGGTGGTGGCGTCGCTGATCATGTCGCAGGCGGCGGCGGACGCGGGCCTGCAGGCGCTGTCGGTTCTGGCGATCCTGATCTACGTGATGCAGGGCTTTGCGGGCTATCCGCTGACCGCCATCATGCTGAAGCGCGAGGGGCGGCGCGTTCTGGACCTGCACCGCGCGGGCCGCTGGCAGGGGACGGCACCGGTGGCCGACAGCGCCGATGCGCCGATGCCGCCGCGCCTGTTCGCGCGTTTGCCCGCTGCCTATGACACCGTCTACTTCAAGATGCTGCGGCTTGGAGTCGTGGCCTTTGCGGCCTGGGGCCTGTCCGAACTGGCCGCGCCGGTCGTCACCATCAGCCCCTTCGTGCTGTGCCTGGTCTTCGGCGTCATCGCGACGTCGGTCGGTTTCCTGGAGCGTGAGCCGCTGCGCAAGGCCAATGCCTTCGGCTTTACCGTGCTGATCCTGATGGTCTTCATCTTCGACGGGCTGAAGCGCGCAACGCCCGAGATGCTGGGCCAGCTGGCCGTGCCGCTGGTCACCATCATCGCGATCGGGCTGGTGGGGATGTACATCGCGTCCTGGATCGTGGGGCGCCTGCTGGGCATCACGCCCGCGATGGCCTTTGCCTGCTCGCTGACCGCGCTTTACGGGTTTCCCGCCGATTACATCATCACCAAGGACGTCATCGACACGCTGACCGACGATGCCGCAGAACGCGAGGCATTGACCGCGCATCTGCTGCCGCCGATGCTGGTCGCGGGCTTTGTCACGGTGACGATGGTGTCGGTCGTGCTGGCAGGTTTGTTCGTGGGGCTGATCGGATGACAGGATTTGCGGATGCACGCCGGATCGAGGCGCTGATCGAGGGCATCGACCGTTTCAACGCGACCCCCGGCAGGGGTACGACCCGGCTGACCTACAGCCCCGAATACCGCGCCGCGCGCGATTTCGTGGCGGGCCAGATGGTCGAGGCCGGGCTGGAGGTCCGAGAGGACGCCGTCGGCAATGTCTTTGGCCGGCTGGAGGGCAGGCGCCCGGATCTGGCGCCGATCCTGGTCGGATCGCATCTGGATTCGGTGCCCAACGGCGGGCGGTTCGACGGCCCCGCGGGCGTCGTGGCGGGGATCGAGACCGCGTTCCTGTTCCGCGACCTCGGTCTGCAGCCGGATCGCCCCGTCGAGGTGGTGGCCCTGATCGAGGAGGAGGGCACCCGCTTCGGCGGCGGCCTGTTCGGATCGCGGCTGCTGACCGGGCAGGTGGACCCGGCCGGTCTGGACGACCTGCGCGACGATGCGGGCGTGTCGGCTGCGCAGGCGATGACCGATTACGGACTGGACCCGGCACGGGCGGGGCAGGCGGCCCTGGCGCCCGGATCGGTGCATGCGTTTCTGGAACTGCATATCGAACAGGGCCCGGTGCTGGAAACCGAGGGTCAGGACATCGCCATCGTCGACCGCATCGTGGGGCTGGCGCAGCTGCGCGTGACCGTGCGCGGTCAGGCGGGCCATGCCGGCACCACGCCGATGGATCAGCGCCGCGACGCGCTGACGGGCGCGGTCGGCATCCTGTCGCTGCTGCCCGATCTGGCGCGGCAGGTGGGGCGGCAATCGGTGCTGACCGTGGGCAAGATGGAGGTGCTGCCCGGTGGTGCGAACGTGATCCCCGATCTGGTGACCTTCACCGTCGATCTGCGCGCCCCCGCCGAGGAGGACGTGCTGCGCCTGATCGAGATGGTGCAGGGCGCCGTGGCGCACGCGCAGGGCAACGGCCTGACCGCCCAGGTGGAACGACAGCTTTATGCCGCGCCCACGCCGCTGTCGGGTCAGATCCACGCGGCCCTGTCCGCCCAGGCCGAGGCGCTTGGCGTGTCGCATCGGGTCATGGTCAGCGGCGCGGGCCATGACGCCATGATCATGGCGGGTTTCGCGCCCACGGGGCTGATCTTCGTGCCAAGCCGGGGCGGCATATCGCATGCTCCCGAGGAATGGACCGACTATGCCCAGCTTGCGCGCGGCATCGACGTGATCTTTGCGACCATCCGCCAGATGGCCGGCGCGATGCCGCGCTAGCGTTCCAGGATCAGCAGGTCGCCCTCGAAGCTGACACGGGCAAAGCGGCGCAGATAGGACATGCCCAGCAGGCTGTCCTGCAGCGCGCTGTCGATCACCACGGCGCGCACGTCGCGGTCCACCGCATCGCCGATGGCGAATTCCGCGATCGTCACGGGGGCCGTCGCCACGCGGCCGTTGGCCGTCACCGCCTGGCCGCCAAAGCGCAGCGTGTCGGGGTCCAGCCCGATCGCACGCGCATCGTCGCGGCTGAGTGCGACGCTGGTGGCGCCGGTGTCCACGATGAAGTCGATGGGCGTGCCGTTCAGCACGGCTTCCAGGTGGAAATGGCCGCCGGGGCCTGCGGGAACCTCGATCCGGGCGCCGTTCTCCAGCACCTGCTGGCGGGGGCCATAGGTCTGCTGCCACCAGTCGTATCCGGCGGCCAGACCGGCGATGATCACCGCCCACATCAGCAGCGCGCGCAGGGCGCGGCCGCCCCGGCCCGCGAATTCGAACACCATCGCGCCGCCGATCACGACCAGCAGCATCGCATAGAAGGCCAGGCGGGCGATGTCGTCGCCGCTCACCCGAACAGGCCCGATCCGCGCAGCCCGTCGATCACGAACTGCACCGACAGCGCCGCCAGCAGCATGCCCAGCAGCCGGGTGACGACCATCACCCCCGTGCGCCCAAGCGCGCGCGCCAGGGGCGTCGCCAGCGCGAACAGCACCATGCAGATGCCCAGCACGATCAGCATCATCAGGTGGACCATGACGACATGACCCACGCCCTGGTTCTCTCCGACCAGCAGGATCATGGTGGCCAGCGCGCCGGGCCCGGCCAGCAGCGGCATGGCCAGCGGAAAGACCGAGGGGTCGTGGCTGGGCTGGTCTCCATCGGCCTGGCCCTCGCGGCGTTCGGTGCGGCGTTCGAACAGCATGTCCAGCGCGGTCAGGAACAGCAGCAGCCCCCCCGCGATGCGGAAGGCCGAGATCGAGATGCCGATCGCCGACAGGATCGCATCGCCCGTCAGGCCGAACAGCGTCAGCAGGACGGCGGCGATGACCAGCGACCGCGCGCCGATGCGGCGGCGTTCCGCCCCCGACTGGCCGGGGGTCAGCGCGATGAAGATCGGGGCCAGGCCGATCGGGTCGATGACCACGAACAGGGTGACGAAGGCGGTCAGGTACAGCTGCAGGTCCATGCGGCCCTTATCGCGTGCCGCGCCGCCCCTGCCAAGCCGGGACGCGCCGTCAAAATCGCGTCATCGCAGGCTGCGCCGGAGGGGGGCGGGGCTTTATCGCGCCGGGTGGGCTTTCAACGGCTGCGGACTGGGCCTATAGTTGGTTGCAGTCCTTGAAATCAGGTCAACGGCCTGACACCGGTACGGAGAACTGAAATGCACGCACCGTCCCCCATGGCCCTTCTGGTCATCGCCATCGTCGTCCTCGTCCTGTTCGGACGCGGCAAGGTTTCGTCCCTGATGGGCGAATTCGGCAAGGGAATCACCGCCTTCAAGAAGGGCCTGAACGATCCTTCCGCCGAACAGACCGCCGACAAGCCTGCGGCAAGCCTGGACACCCCGACCCAGCCCGTCGCACCGGTCCACACCGTCCCGGGCACCGATGCACGCGACGTGACGCCGCATACCGACACCCGCACCTGAACCGTGCGCCCCAAGGTCGAGTTCCCGAATGCTTGATATCGGCTGGAGCGAGTTGCTGCTGATCGGGGTGGTCGCGCTTGTCGTCATCGGCCCCGAGGACCTGCCCAAGCTGTTCCATACGCTTGGGCGGCTGACCTCGCGCGCCCGGTCGATGGCCCGCGAATTCACCAGCGCAATGGAGGATGCGGCCAAGGCCAGCGGCCTGGACGACGCGGCCAAGGGGATGAAGAACCTGTCCTCGATGACCTCGAAGAACAGTCGCGGCCTGGACGCGCTGGACCGCGCGGTCACCAAGTTCGAGAAGTGGGACCCCAAGACCAACATGGGCCAGCGCATCCAGCCAGACCCTGCGGCCCCGGTCGCGGACAAGGGCGCAGATGCGGCCATCCCCGCGGCGCCCGCCGTGCCGACGGTCCAGCCTGCGAACACGGCCACCCAGCCTGCCGCCGACGTGGCGCCCAATCCCGATTCGCGCCGCCGCATCTCCGGCGTGCGGCGGACGGACACGAAGGACCTGTAAGTGTCAGCGCATACCCCGATCGACGACGATCTCGACGGCAGCTCGGCCCCCCTGATCGAACATCTCAAGGAACTGCGCACGCGGATCATCTGGTCCGTGCTGGCCTTGGTCGTGGCGATGATCCTGGCCTATCTGGTCTGGAACCCGATCTACAACTTCCTGACCCGGCCCATCTGCGCCGCGCTGGAGGAGCGTGGCCAGGAATGCGGCCTGATCCTGCTGAAGCTGCAGGAGGGCTTCTCGGTCGCGATCCGCATCGCCTTCTTCGGCGGGTTCATCCTGTCGTTTCCGGTGATCGGGTACCAGCTGTGGCGCTTTGTTGCGCCGGGCCTGTACAAAAGTGAACGCCGCGCCTTTCTGCCCTTCCTTCTGGCATCGCCCATCATGTTCGTGCTGGGCGCCGCCTTCGCCTATTACATCATCCTGCCGATGGTCTTCGCGTTCTTCCTGGGCTTTCAGCAGGGTCCGCTGGCCCTGCCGGACGATCCGGCGGCCGTGGCGGGCGAGGGAAGCCGGCTGGCCGGCATCGTGTTCCAGGGTTCTGTCAGCGAGTATCTGACCCTGACCACGCGGTTCATCCTGGCCTTTGGCCTGTCGTTCCAGCTGCCCGTCGCCTTGGCGCTGCTGGGGCGGGCGGGGCTGGTGTCGTCGCAGTCGCTGGCCAACACGCGCCGCTATGCCGTGGTGATCATCCTGACGCTGGCCGCCTGCCTGACGCCGCCCGATGTCGGCAGCCAGCTGGTGCTGTTCTCGGTCGTCTATGGCCTTTACGAGATCTCGATCCAGATCGTCCGCCGCATCGAGGTGGTGCGCGAACGTGACCTGCGGGCCCAGGGCCTGTGGATCGAGGATGACGAATGACGGCTGCGCTGACGCGCATCGCCGATGCGCTTGAACGGCTGGCCCCGCCGGCCGTTCCGGTGCCCCGGTTCGACGAGGCCACGGCATTCGTGTGGCAGGCCGACCCCGACCGGCTGGTGCCCGTGGCGCATGTCGCCGGTGTGCCGCTAGACCAGCTGATCGGCATCGACCGGTCGCGGCGCACGCTTCTGGACAACACGCTGCAGTTCGCGCGCGGCCTTGGGGCGAACAATGCCCTGCTGTGGGGCGCGCGCGGCATGGGCAAGTCGTCGCTGGTCAAGGCGGTCCATGCCGAGGCCGTGGCCCAAGGCCTGCCGCTGGTCCTGGTCGAGATCGCCCGCGACGACCTGCATTCGGTCGGACGGCTGCTGGCGATCCTGGGCGCCGCACCCGAGCGGCGCTTCGTGCTGTTTGCGGACGATCTGTCCTTCAGCCACGACGACACCCAGTACAAGTCGCTAAAGGCGGTGCTGGATGGCGGGATCAGCGGGCGGCCCGCGAACGTGATCCTCTATGCGACCTCGAACCGCCGCCACCTGATGCCGCGCGAGATGATCGACAACGAACGCGCCAGTGCCATCCACCCCGGAGAGGCGGTCGAGGAAAAGGTGTCCCTGTCCGACCGCTTTGGCCTGTGGCTTGGCTTTCATCCCTGCGACCAGGACCAATTCCTGGCGATGATCGACGGCTATTGCGCGGCCTATGGGCTGTCGGTCGACCCCGGTGATCTGCGTGCGCAGGCGATCGAATGGCAGGCCACGCGGGGCGCCCGGTCGGGGCGCGTGGCGTGGCAGTTCTTCACCGATCTTGCCGGGCGCCACGGTCTGGCGGTCTAGGCCGTGCCCGCGCGCGCAGCCACCGTCCTGACGGGGACGCGGATCCGGGAACGCCGCCTGGCAATGGCCCGGCGCCAGGCCGACATCGCGCGCGCCGTGGGCATCTCGCCCGCCTATCTGAACCTGATCGAACACAACCGCCGCCCCGTCGGCGCCGACCTGATCGCCCGCTTGGCCGAGGTTCTGGAGGTTCCCCCCGATGAACTGGCCGAAGGCCGCGAGGAGGTCCGCATCGCGGCCCTGCGCGAGGCCGCGGCCCATCCCGTCGCCGTGGGCACCGTGCCGGAACTGGACCAGATCACCGAATTCCTGGCCCGCTTTCCGGGCTGGTCGGGCCTTTTGATCGCCCATGCGCGGCGGGGCGCCGGATTGGAACGGCAACTGGTCGACCTGTCCGACCGCATGACCCGCGATCCCTATCTGCTGACCACCCTGCACGAGGTGCTGTCGGCGGTGACCTCGGTCCGCTCCACCGCGGCGATCCTGGTCGAGGAGGGCGAGATTTCCGCCGAATGGCGCCAGCGGTTCCATGCGAACCTGCACCAGGACAGCCAGCGCCTGTCGCTGACCGCACAGGCCCTGGTCGCCTATCTGGACAGCTTCGAGGCCGAAGGTCAGGCCACCACCCCCCAGGAGGAGGTCGAGGCCTGGCTGGCCGAACCCGGCGACGCGGACCCCGATCCGGGCGATCTGACCTCGGATGCGGCGCGGGCGATGGCCGCGGATCTGTTGGCCGGGCTGCTGGACGACCGGGACGCGCTGTCGGACCGCGCGCTGACCGAGGCGATCCCCGCGGCGGGAACGCCGCCCGACCCTGTGCGGCTGGCCGCGCGGCTTGGCCAGCCCCTGGACCTGGTGATCCGGCGGCTGGCCGATCTGCGCCCCGAGGGGTTCCAGGGCGCGGGCCTGCTGGTCTGCGACGGATCGGGGGTGCTGACCCTGCGTCGCGCCGCGCAGGGTTTTGCGCTGCCACGGCCTGGGGACAGCTGTGCGCTGTGGCCGCTGTATCATGCCCTGGCGGTGCCGCAGTTGGCACTGGCACGGATCGTCGTCACGCCGGATGGGCGCGCGTTCCGCACCCTGTCCTTTGCGCAGCGCAGTCAGCCCCTGGGCCTGGATGGCCCGCTGCTGACCGAGGCGCTGATGCTGATCCTGCCGTTCGACGGACCACCCCCCGACGATGCACTGCCCATCGGGCCCGCCTGCCGGATCTGCCCGCGTGCCGACTGTCCGGCGCGCCGCGAACCCTCGATCCTGGTGCCGCAGGGCGGGCAGGCGCAAAGGTCCCTTTGACACGGGGCCGTGATCCGGCCCATGATCCGTCCCGGCCCGCCGGGCCGCACGCGGGGAGGGCGGATGCAGCCGGACATCCTGATGATCGAGGACGAGCCCAACATCGCCGAGGCGGTGCGCTTCATCCTGTCGCGCGAGGGGTGGTCGGTCGACCTGCATCCCGACGGCGCCGGCGGCATCGAGGCGATCCTGGCCGCACGCCCGCGCCTGGTGATCCTGGACCTGATGCTGCCCAACCGGTCGGGGACCGAGATCCTGCAGGATCTGCGCGCCGCCGATGACGCCGACTTGGCCGCGACGCCGGTGCTGATGCTGACTGCGCGGGGGCAGACCGGCGATGACGGCGCGCGCGCGGATGCGGTGCTGGCGAAGCCCTTCGACAACCAGGAACTGCGTGCGACGGTGCGCCGGATGCTGGCCTGATGCCCGACCGGCCGCTGTTTCTGGAACGCGCCTCGTTCCACCGCCGCCGCCTTGGCGATGCGGCGCGGGTGCTGCCGGTGGTGACGATGATGCTGCTGCTGGTGCCGGTCTGGTGGATGCCGGGCAGCCTGTCCTATGCCGGGGGCGCGGTCTGGCTGTTCGGCCTGTGGGCGGTGCTGATCGTGGTCATCCGCGCGCTGCACCGCGCCCTACTGCGGGCCGAGGCCGCGACCATGCGCGCCGAGGCACCGACGGGGGACCCCGATGCCCTTTGAGGCGCTGGTCGGCGCCTGCCTTGCCTATGTCGCGCTGATGTTCGGGGTCGCCTATGCCGCCGACCGGGCGGCGGCGCGCGGGCATGTGCGGTGGCTGGACCATCCGCTGGTCTATACGCTGTCGCTGTCGGTCTATTGTTCGGCATGGACGTTCTATGGCGCGGTGGGCTATGCGTCCCGGTCCGGGCTGGAGTTCGCGACGATCTATCTGGGACCGACGCTGGTCTTCACCGGGGCGTGGTGGGGGCTCAGGCGACTGGTGCGCGTGGCGCGGATGCATCACGTCACCTCGGTCGCGGACCTGATCTCGGCCCGGTTCGGAAAATCGAACCGGCTGGCGGCCATCGTGACGCTGATCGCGGTCATCGCATCGACACCCTATATCGCGCTGCAGCTGCAATCGGTGCGGCTGTCCTTCGACATCTTCGCCACCGACGTCCCCAACGGCGCCGATGCGGGCGCGATGGGGGGAACGGCCCTGTGGGTCGCGGCGGGGCTTGCGCTGTTCACCATCCTGTTCGGCACCCGCAACCTGGCGGCGGATGAACGCCACCACGGCGTCGTCACCGCGATCGCGCTGGAGGCGGTCGTGAAGCTGGCGGCCTTCGTGGCGCTTGGCCTGTTCGTGGTCTGGGGGCTGGCCGACGGGCCTGCGGACATGCTGGCGCGCATCGCCCGTGCCGCGGCCGATCCCGACGTGGCGCAGGGCTGGCTGCTCAAGCCCGACCGCTGGACCGCGCTGATCCTGGTGTCCGCCGCCGCCATCCTGACCCTGCCGCGCATGTTCCAGGTCATGGTGGTCGAAGCCGCGGACGAGGAGCGCCTGCATGTCGCGGGCTGGGCCTTTCCTGCCTATCTGTTCGTGATGTCGCTGTTCGTGCTGCCCATTGCGGTGATGGGGCGTGAACTGCTGCCCGCGGGGTCGGACCCGGACCTCTATGTGCTGACCCTGCCCGCGGCGGCGGGCCAGGACATGCTGGCGCTGCTGGTGTTCCTGGGCGGGTTTTCTGCGGCGACGTCGATGGTCGTCATGTGTGCGATCGCAGTCGCCACGATGGTGTCGAACCACTGGTTGGTCCCCGCCTGGCTGGCGCTGCGCCGCATCCCCGCCCCGGACGAGACCGACGATCTGCGCGGCTTCGTGCTGAACGCGCGGCGGGTCGCGATCCTGGCGGTGGTCGCAGCGGGCTGGGTCTATCACCAAGCGTCGGGGGGCACGGCGGCACTGGCCGCGATGGGGCTTGTGGCCTTCACCGGCATGGCGCAGGTGCTGCCCGCGATGCTGGGTGGGCTGTTGTGGCGCGGCGCGAACCGCAAGGGCGCCTATGCCGGCATCGGCACGGGGTCGGTCCTGTGGATGGCGCTGATCTTCCTGCCATCGGTGGGCGTGGGGGGCGATCTGCCGGTGCCGCCGGGGGTCGATCCCTGGACGGCCGCCGTGGCGCTGTCCCTGACGCTGAACACGCTGGCCTTCATCGGAGTGTCGATCTTCGGGTTCCCGGACCCGGTGGAACGCCTGCAGGGCCTGTCCTTCGTGTCCGCGGTCGAGCCGATCCGCCACAGCCGCATGCTGCGCGCCGACGACCGGGCCGAGCCGCTGTTGGCCATGGCGCGGCGGGKCTGGGGACCGGACGCCGCGCTGCGCTATTTCCAGGCCGAGGCGCGGGCGCAGGGCAAGACCGGCTATCTGCCCGACCTTCTGCAGGTCGCGGACGAGGCGCAGCGCGCCAAGGAGGAGACGCAGCGCCTTGAGGCCGCGCAGGCCGAACTGACCCGCACCGCCCGACAGCTGCGCGAGGCCAATGACAAGCTGACCGCCCTGTCGGTCCAGAAGGACGCCTTCCTGGGCCAGATCAGCCACGAACTGCGCACGCCCATGACCTCGGTCCGGGCGTTCTCGGAGATCCTCAAGGAGCCCGACCTGACCGCCGAGGAGCGCGGCAAGTTCGCAGGCATCATCCATGACGAGGCCGGCCGCCTGACGCGGCTCTTGGACGACCTTCTGGATCTGTCCGTGCTGGAAAGCGGGCGGGCGCAGCTGACGATTTCGGTCGCGAACCTGCACGACCTGATCACGCGCGCGCTGGCAGCGGCGTCGGCCACGCGGCCCGAACGCGGCTTTCTGATCGACCGCGACCTGCCATCGGAACATCTGGGCCTGATCACCGATGCGGACCGGCTGCTGCAGGTGCTGATCAACGTCATCAGCAATGCGCGCAAGTATTGCGATGCGGCGCATCCGGTGCTGATCATCCGCGTCCGTCATCCAGAAGGCGGCGGCGCGGTCATCGACATCGTCGACAACGGCAGCGGCATCGACAGCGGCCGCCAGACGCTGATCTTCGAGAAGTTCGCGCGTCTGAACGACCCCGCCCGCGCGGGTGGCGCAGGCCTGGGGTTGGCCATATGCCGCGAGATCATGCTGACCCTGGGCGGCGACATCAGCTATCTGCCGGGGCAGGGGGGTGCGGCGTTCCGCATCCAGCTGCCGGCTCGGCCGCCGGTGCCGTCCGGTTAACCCTTTCTCAATCCTGACGGTCCATTTTGAACAGGCAGCGACAGCCTGATTCGGACGTGACATGACCCATGCAGACCCCGCCACCCAAGCCCCTGGCGTCTTGCGCCGCATGCTGCAGGCGCGTGCGCAGGTCAGGCTGGGCCAAGGCGGGGCCCCGCAGCTGCCCGCATCTCCTGCGCCGACCCCGGCCCGCGCCGCCGCCACCGCAATCGGACGCGCCGCCGACCGGCTGTACCAGCTGCCCGTCCGGGCACTGTCCGTCCAGCCCGGCGCGCTGACGCTGGCAGAGCTGCCGGAGCTGCTGCCGGAACTGCCGCTGGTCGTCGTGCTGCAGGGGCCGGGCGATCTGCTGGGGGCGATCGCGCTATGCCCCCAGGCGGTGGCGGCGCTGGTCGAATGGCAGGCCCTTGGACGCGTGACGTCGCGCGGGCTGGAGCGGCGCCGACCCACCCGCAGCGATGCGCTGCTGTGTTCCGACTTCATCAACGCCCTGCTGACAGAGCTGACTGCCGAGATGGAGGGGGTCGAGGGGTTCGAGGCCGTCGGCGGCTATCAGTTCCTGACCCATCTGGACGATCCCCGGCCCCTGTCCCTGATGCTGGAGGATCGGCCGCTGCGCAGCCTGTCGTTCCACCTTGCGATGGGGGCGCCCGACATGCGCGAGGGACGCGTGCTGCTGGCCTTGCCCCAGCCCGCGAACCAGGCGCGTCCGCGCCCCGATGCCGCCCCTGTCGCGGCCCCGGCGCCGCCGGTCGCCGCCCCCGTTCGGGTCAGCCTGGCCGCGGCGATGCAGGACGCCCCCGTCTCGGTGACCGGCGTGCTGTGCCGCAAGCGCGTGTCGCTGGCCGAGCTGCGGGGTTTTCTGGACGGGCGGCTGCTGAGCCTGCCGCGCACCTGCCTGACACAGGCAACGCTGGAGACGCAGGACGGCCAGGTCCTGGCCACCGGAAAATTCGGCGAGGCCGAGGGATGCCACGCCATCCGTCTGCGCGACCCCGCGTTGGCCGCGACCGATGACGGCATGGTCCCGGTGATGGGCCAGGCAGCCGCGATGATGGCGGCGCATGCCCCCGGCGACCTGTCCCAGCCCGACCCGTTTCGCGCCCAGGGCCTGTCGATTGACGACCTGGGGCTTGCCACGGGCACCGACCTGACGGCGCTGCGCGGCTGACCGGGCGCTTTTTCCTTGAATTCCCCGCATTCTGGTCGCATGTAACGTCGGTCCCGAATCTGACGGGATGACAAGAACGGAGTGACCATGGCCAAGGAAGAAATGCTCGAATTCCCCGGCGTCGTGAAGGAACTCCTGCCCAATGCGACATTCCGGGTCGAGCTTGAAAACGGCCATGAGATCATCGCGCATATGGCAGGCAAGATGCGCAAGAACCGCATCCGTGTTCTGGCAGGCGACAAGGTTCAGGTGGAAATGAACACCTATGACCTGACCAAGGGGCGGATCAATTACCGCTTCAAGTAAGCCGTCCCCCGGGACGGCCGACACCACCGGAGGCCGCATGATGGCCGATACGCCCCCCAGGCTGATCCTGGGATCAGCCAGCCCGCGGCGGCTGGAACTGCTGGCCCAGATCGGGATCGTTCCCGACGCGCTGCGCCCCGCCGATATCGACGAGACCCCCCGCAAGGCCGAACCGCCCCGCGACTATGTCCGCCGCATGGCCGCCGAAAAGGCCGCCGCGCTGGATCTGGCCGAGGGCGAGGCGCTGCTGACCGCCGACACCACCGTGGCCGTGGGCCGCCGCATCTTGGGCAAGCCCGCCGATCGGGACGAGGCTGCGGCCTTCATGCGGCTGATGTCGGGGCGCCGCCACGTCGTGCTGACCGCCATCGCGCTGCGCCACGGATCCCGCACCGCCCTGCGCCTGGTCGAGACCAAGGTCCGCATGCGATCGATCGATCCGGTCGCGCTGGAGCGGTACTTGGATGCGGGCGACTGGCAGGGCAAGGCGGGCGGCTATGCCATCCAGGGGGCGGCGGCCGCCTTCATCCCGTGGCTGGAGGGGTCGTTCTCGGCCGTTGTCGGCCTGCCTCTGTCAGAAACCGCCGCCATGCTGGCCGCGATCGGCATCCATCCCAAGATCAAGGAAGACGCCCGATGAAGGGTCGCCAAGTCGTTCTGGGGCATCTGTTCGGCCTCGAAGCCGCAGCCCTGATGCAGGACGGTCACCTGATCGACCTGCTGGTTGCCAGCGATCCGTTGACCGCGCTGGCGCCGGGCGCGATCTGTCGTGCCTCGACCGACCGCTTCATGAAGGGGCAGGGCGGCGTGTTCCTGCGCCTGCCGGATGGCCAGACGGGCTATCTGCGCGATCGCAAGGGCATGTCAGAGGGCAAGCCGCTGCTGGTACAGGTCGCGGGCGTGGCCGAGGACGGCAAGGCCGTGCCCCTGTCCACGCGCCTGCTATTTCGTGGCCGTCACGCGCTGGTCACGCCGGGCGCGCCGGGGGTCAACGTGTCGCGCAGCATCCGCGCCGAGGATCGCCGGGATGAGCTGGAGGCGATCGGCCGGGCGTCCCTGGGCGATCGCGATCATGGCCTGATCCTCCGCAGCGTCTGCCTGGATGCAGAGGACGACGACATCCGCGCCGAGTTGGACGATCTGATCGAATTGGCGGATCGCGTCTGCGCCGAAACCGCGGGCGCGCCGGAACTGCTGCTGGACGCGCCCACGCCGTGGGAGCAGGCATGGATGGACTGGGCCGAACCCGCCCCCGACGCCGTCGAGGAAGGCGAAGACAGCTTTGATCGCTGCGGCGTGCTGGACGCCGTCGATGCGCTGTTGTCTTCCCGCGTGCCCCTGCCGGGCGGCGGCGATGCGCATGTCGAGGCGACCCGTGCGCTGGTCGCGGTCGACGTGAACACCGGCAACGACACGTCGCTGGCCGCGGGACTGAAGGCGAACATCGCGCTGGCCCGCGAACTGCCCCGGCAGCTTGCGCTGCGCGGTCTGGGCGGACAGATCGTGGTCGATTTTGCGCCTATGCCAAAGCGAGACCGCGCGACGCTGGATCAGGTCCTGCAGGGGGCGTTTCGGGGGGCTGGGTCGGAAACGACCTTGGTCGGCTGGACCGCCATGGGTCTCTACGAATTGACGCGCAAGCGTGACCGCGTGCCGCTGGCACGGCTGGCCTCCGCAAGCGGGGATGCGTGATGGCCTGCCCGATCTGCAAGAAGGACAGCCAGCCGCAGTATCGTCCCTTCTGTTCCAAGCGGTGTGCGGATGTCGACTTGGCCAAGTGGCTGCGGGGAGCCTATGTCATCCCCGGCCCGCCGCTGGAGGACCTGCCGCACGATGATGCCGGTGACGACTAAGCAGCGCGCCGAAAAGCGCCGCAGGTCGTCGAAAAACCGCAGATTCGGTCTGGACAGTTCTGCCGTCGCTTCGTAAACACCGCCTACCCAAGACCCGCCAGGGTCCACCGGGGCCCGGATAGCTCAGTTGGTAGAGCAGCGGATTGAAAATCCGCGTGTCGGCGGTTCAAATCCGTCTCCGGGCACCATTAATCAGCAACTTACTCGATGGCAGAAAGAGCGTTGTGCTATTTCTTAACATTGTTCTTGGCATTCTTATTCTGTGCATGTGGCGTTCCACGCAGGATTTGCGCCACTTTGGCGCGTGATTTTTTACGGCTTGGTCCTGCGTATCTGGCTATCATGGCAGTGGTCTGGTGGCCCGTGATCGCAGCAATCACATCGTCGCTGCACGCTACCGCCGCAAGCTCTGCGGTCGTGGCATAGCGCAGTCCGTGGATGTCGTGATCCAGTGCACCGATCCCCTATCGGACCTCCCGCACAGCCTTCGCCGCCAGGAAACACGTCAGTGCCTTGCTCTGTGGGCCAACCAAGTGACTTGCCAGTAGGGTGAGACGCTGGAGCTTGCGGATTAGCTGTGCCTGACGCCAACCAAAGCGTTGATTTCCGGAATGCTCTATCGCAGCATAGGGCAGACAGTGTGCCCATCTTGCCTCGTTGCATTCCTGGGCTTCTCACAGACGCGGAACGAGGATCGCAACACTCTGGCTGTTGTAAGGGCATGTATCCCTAAGGTGCGTAGAAAACTGGAAGGAACGTCCTCAATTATCTCGAGGCACGGGTACGGCTACATGATAGTACGGGAATGATTAGCTCATCATGCTGCCCCCGATACGAGGAACAAGGGGCTCGCCTTCTGGCGAGACGCTGCTTGGCTATCCTGGCACTAGTTACGAATATTTCTGCACGACTTACGACATTGCAAAACCGTTCCGTACATTTTGCTCAAATGTCTGGTCGGTCAGGCAGCCACCCCTTTTAGAACCACTGCCCGACCGAAGGCCAATGTAGCGCCATTTTCGGGTCCGCGCGCCTGTCGAAATTGGCATATGTTATCGGCGGAAAAACTGCCCCCTAAAGGGGTTGCCGGGGGGCCTCCGCAAGGCGCCGATACACCCGCCTAACTTAGGCTGAGTGAGGGATAACCCCGGCTATCGGACATACCTGGCGTTAGAATTTGCACATCGCACCGTCATGACGCTAGCACGATTTACCCGGCTGTCGGCGCTGATTTGTTTATAATTCCTAACCCGCCGAGCCAGGGCTTTTTACGTCCGGCATTCGGGCCTTCTCTAATCCGGCTTAGCCGATACTAAAAGGATGGCAAATGGCGAGGATTGAAGGTGGCATCACCTGGGAGAACGTCTGGTCGATTGGCGTGACGCTTATCGCCATGGCCGTCTCTTATGCGACCCTGCAGGCGGGGCTGCGGGAGGGTCAGCGCCAGCTGAAGCGCATTGAGCTGCAGGGTGACCAAGGCACACAGGAACTGCGGCTGCAACACGAAGAGCAGCTGACCGACATCCGGGCCGACCTAGTCACGCATCGTCGATCGATTCAGCAGCTGGAGATCTCGGACGTCCGTAAAAGCGAGCGTCAAGAGCCCCTGGCGCGGTCGATGGATGAGTTAAAGGCCGCGCAGCGCGAGACGAATGATCTACTGCGACAGATCACCAGTCAGCGTGAGGATCGCGAAAGCTGAACAGGTCGTCAGAAAAAAGCGGCCGCAACTTTGGTAAATAGGTGCGGCAGCACGAAAAAGCCTAATACAACCGGCGCCGCCTAGCCGCTCTGGAACGACAAAATCCAAAGCGGATGAGGCGACCTTAGTCCGCTGCTGCGCGAATTCAACCCTGCCCCGCCACCGTGCGGGGCTTTTTCATGGCTGGAACCTGCAATGACAGTCTTGCACTCCAGCCTCACTTCTCTTCGCGTGAGATGGCGTCGAAGCGTGAAAGCGAGCTGCTGATCGATCCTTTGTCGATGGATATGCTGCAAACTCTCAGGAATGACCTGGCCCGGCCGATGGTCATTACCAGCGCCTACAGATCGCACGCGCATAACCACGCGGTGGGCGGCGCCACGGGCAGCCTTTACTTGCAAGGCAAGGCCTTCGACGTGGTTCTTGGCAATCACGATCGTCACGCCTTCATCGCGACTGCGCGCAAGGCAGGCTTCACCGGCATAGAGACCTATCCAGAGCAGGGCATTATTCACATCGACACGGGACGCAGATGTGGGGCAATCCCTTCCCAAAGACTGAATCAGGCCCTGCGTCCGAACCGGTAAAGGCCCGCTCGTCGTGAATAGCGTTCCGGTTAAGTCTGTGCCGTCTCCATTGTCCCCCGCCACCTCCGGCGCTGCCAAGGGCGCGCTCTACATCCTGGCTGCATTGGCTACTGCTGCGCTGGCATATTTTGGACTGAAATGACTATGAACCTGCTGATACTCTTCAGGACCCTCCGCGACCTGTCAGCGCTGATCGAGCAGGCGAACCACATGGCCGGTCCGTGCAAGCGCTGGTCGCTAGCTTTCACCAACCGCTTCTTTATCGTCTCATGTGTGTATGCTTCGTTGCGGCTGCGGCGCTGGTGTTCGGACTGCCGTTCCCTGTGCCGATCGATGTCACGGCAGAGGCGGTCTTTGCGGCCATTACCGTGGCAGGTCTGCTGTGAGCTATCATCGAGCGCATGCTCGGAAACACCAGAGCGGTCTAGAACAAGAAGCAGGCCGTCGAGGCAGTTGTAGAGGCCTATGCCCTAACCAATGCGTTGAACAAGGTGCCGGGGGTATCTGCACGGTCGTCGCGCTGAACCAGAAAGTCTTGCACTGAGTTCTTCTTTCGTTCCAATCGACCGAAAGGAGTCAGCCATGTCCCGCCACCGTATCCACGAGCCAATATTCCCGGAGAACCGGGCCCTCTACATCATCTGGTGCGAGGAGTGGAAGGGCGACCGGTACTCTCTAGCTGCCGGGCACCTAAGCGCCATGCTCGCGGCGTGGGACGCAATGGCCGATTACTCGCCGCGCGACACACTTCATAGGCAGCCCTTGCATTAACGAGCAGGTGGATCCTCGTCATGAAGCCACCGCGCGAATGGCCAAAACCCTGTCGTTAAGTCCCCCTCTGGCGCCCGCTGCCTGATGATGGGCGCGAACAGCAGTGCTGTCGATCATGAGCAGGGCGTGTGGGACTGCGCCGCTTTCGTTCAGGACGTTCATAATCTACTCCCCGAGACCCACCAGAATGTAACGCCTGAACTGAGGGTAGCCACTGGACCACTTGGCGAACTCGTCCGGCAGATCGCGCCAGGGAGAGCCTGTGCGAGCGATCTAGAAAACCCATCAAGCACAAGGCGCTGGTTGTAGGTTTGCGTCCGTTTGGCGCAAGCTGTTTGCATAAAACGCTCAAAAAATGCCCATTCCCCGTCTGACATGAGGTCTCGTGCCAAGCAGGTCACCATCGAAGATATCAGCTTAAATTGCATCCATTTTTTGCCGTTAATCCCCTTTGTCGACACGACCTGAATATCATTAAATATATATTTATTTTAAATAATAAACTATTAAAATAAATATTAATTATACTGATAATTGATAGAATAAAAACATGCTTGTACTGATGGAAAGATCTTCGTCGGTTTTTAAGGAATTTTTGTTATCAGATAGCCATTAATCGGTTTCACATCTAAAAAACACTTGAACTCCCTGACAGGGTCAGCCTCGACCCACTTTAGTATGCATCCCAAGCGAAGAAAATGGATTTTTCTATTTATAATTATACTCTTTAAAATTTCTTTTTAAATACAAACATGATTACTTATAGTAGATTAAATTTAATGACTTCACTTCTATGTTTAAAAACTGCCTCATCAGTAAATGGCTTGCCATCTAATGCGGCTGCTATAAACAGGTTAGATAATTTCTCTCGGTTATCATTTAGTTTCTTTATCGCCTTTGCGAGGCCGGCGGTATCTCCACGACATACAAGAATTCCGCCGGAATTTTTTGATATAAGATCACGCGGATAGGCGCTATCATATCCAACTATTGGACAGCCCGAAGCTAACGCCTCAATGAGACACCTCGGAGATTCAGGGGACAAATGACAAAACATAAAAATGTGGGCAGCGCGCATCTCTTCCAATATTAACTGGCGATCATTAATAAACCCTGGCACCTCGACGCAAGACTGCAAACCAGCTTGTGTGATTCGAACTAACATTTCATCTCGTTCAGATCCATCACCGAGCCATCGAGCGTGAAATCTTATACCTTGTTTGGAAAGGCTTTGAAGAACGTCGATCCAGTCAAATGGCCCCTTCATGGGATCGGCTCTGCCTACATATAGCAGACGCAACTGGCCATCCGCTACTTGCTTTGCTTTATTTATTAAACTCGTCATGTCAATATGATCGGTAGCCGCCAGATGTATATCATGAACTACTTCTTTTGGTCCGCGCATATATGGAGCATAAGTCTCGTAAGTTTCACGTCCATGGAATAGGCCTAATGAAGAACGCCGGATGACTAGGCGTTCCAATAGGGCCATTGGCTTATACGTTAAACGTGCTTTCAAACGTTTTTTGAAAGGCCCGACGGTGGCAGCTTGGCGTGTAACCTCAGACTCTACCCGGTCTGTCCATACTGCATAAGGTCGCTTCATACGATGCGCCACATGACATGCGACTGCGCCCCAGTCACCAAATAGGCCTCCAATAGCAAAGCTGAGGAATTGTGCTTCTATAATGAGTTCTGCAATACGGCGTTTAGTACTAGAAAATGTTTTGATGAACTGATCAGGTCTGTAGGACATTGGAAGTGGCTCAATGCGAACTCGGTCTAGCTCGCCTTCTACAGCTGACATTTGGATCCAGCCTTTCGGGGGGGGATCGCAACTTAATGGCATCATGACGATTACACTGGTAAAGTTCTTAGCCCATAGGCGGAGACCGTTTACTGCTTGCTGCTCGATCAAAAGCTCGCCGTTGTTATCACGATAAAGTGGAACCGGGGCATATATTAAAAGCGTATCGTTTTTCTTCATCATTTAAGATCCCTCCAGTACTTACCCGAATACATGCGGAAACCTTTCACGCTAGGGCATTAAGGTTCAGAAGCTATTAAATATGGGCTTGCATCGTCATTCAACCTTTGCAGTCAGACTGACTGATGAGCAACCTTTTTTAGATGACATACCTTGATATTTTGTGGCTGTGGTGCTTCTTGCTACAAAGTCCTGTGGGGTTTTGATCCCACGGTTTGTTGGTGCGATCCTTTCTCAGGAGTGGAAGGAGGAATTATGGGTCAGGTGCGCCATGGAGGCGCCACGGTCACGCACGCCGTGAGAACTGCCATACAACGATCGCAAGCGTCGCTCTTAGGGCTAAGCCGAAAACTCGGCTTCAATCCGAAGACAGTGGCGAAGTAGCGCAAGCGCCAGGCTGTCGAGGATCTCAAGACTAGGCCAAAAAAGCCGCAAACCATGGTTCTGTCCGAGGCATACATGTAGTTATAAATTTCCCACTGCCGGATAGGATCGAAGTGCCTGACCGAACGGGTCGCTGCCGCACGGCGCCTCACAGATGGATGCTATTGCTGCACGGTACAGCGAGTGGCGACGGGTTCATTTCCATTTAACCGTCGCCATCCCTTCTCATTCCACGGTCACGCCTTCTTCGAAGCGGTCCCAGTCTTTAATGACAAGCGCTGCGAACGCGTTTCCGACCCGAAACGCGTTCTCGGTAGCGGGTCCGAAGCCCCCTGAGGTTGCCGACAACGATGCGGCAGTGTCCTGCCCGTCATACGCGCGGTCAAAGTTCGAGGCTGTCCGCAGGATCGCCACGCGGTCCATGTCCAGCCGGCCCGCTTCAGCTGCACGCTTGAGTGCGGTCAGAGTGGCGTTGTCCTCCATCTGGCTCATGCAGTAATCGGCAGCCCCGTCTGTCAGCAGGGCGGTGTGGTCGGCGACCTCTTGCGCAATGGTATCGCCATGCCAGTAGGTGTCGGCCGAGACAGAGGCGCAAACCATCACCTGCGGCGCCCCCTTTGCGGCATTCTGAGTGTAATTCGCCCGATAGGCCGCCGCATCGTCACTGTCTGCCAGTTCGACGTCGCGCGTTGCATCCATTGCAGCAGAAACCAGAGCCGGATTCAGCGTGAAAACCTCGCTCCCCGCTGTCCAGCCCGGCTTGTCGCCAGGCACCTTGGCGCCCAACTCGACGATCTGGCTGGTCCAGTCGGAAGGTGCATCGCGGCTGTCGATGCGATGGACCAACCCCGCATCCACAACGTGATCCGCCCACGCCGCTGAGCCAAGCGTGCCGTTCTCCGGGTCCACGCCGGCAATGCCCGCGATCAACACATAGGTCTGCGACAAATCGAGCAGATCCGAGAACCCGACCGCCATGGCTGAGCTGGCTGCGTTGGCATAGCCCATCGTTGTGGTCATGACGCACAGATCCGCGTTGCAGGACAGCGCGTCATGATCCTTGGGCAGGCCGGGAACGGTGATCGTGTTGGGTAGGTCCAGGTTCTTCAACCACGGGGCTGCTTCCGCCTCGAACATGGCCATGACCAGGACTTTCGGGGCGAATGTCTCTGCAGCGGCAAGTGTGGGGACAGCAGACAGCGCCGCCACGATAGCAGCGCTGCAGGTGAGGGTGGTCGGCGTCATGGCGCATCTCCTGGTCCAGATATCTCGATGGGCCTAGCCCTGTCCGGTCGGACAAGCCAGAACCAGCGCATCCCTCAACCCGTCGACGTCACACCGATGGCCATTTTCTTTGCAGTTTGTGCAAATCTCGGGCGGCTTTGACGGCTACAAAACCTAACCCCCCGAAACATCGTCACTCGTCCCTCACCAATTAAGTGTCGACAGAGCTAGTTCTTCGCGTTTGGGCAAATATGGTTCGCTCAGTGATAAGTCGTTCAAGCCGAATGCGCTACTGTCTCACGATAGCCAACAGGCACTTCTCACGAAGTCAGCCACCACAGGAGGAACCACATCATGAAAAACACGGTCATTCTTGCAACGCTCGTCTCGGTCGCGACGCTGTCGACGGCCCATGCGGCCGAGCCTGAAGCATGCTTGGCACCCAGCTTTTCCGATGTCGGCTGGACGGACATCACTGCGACGACCAGCGCTGCAGCAATCGTCCTGGAAGCGTTGGGATACACACCGGAAATTCAGATCCTGTCGGTCGCGGTGACGTTTGAATCGCTGAAACAGGGCGACACGGATATCTTCCTGGGGAACTGGATGCCTTTGCAGGAGCCGCAACAAAAACCCTTGGTCGATGCCGGCGACATCGAGGTGATCCGACCCAATCTTGAAGGCGCTCTGATCGGGTTTGCCGTTCCCAAGGCCACCTATGATGCGGGGCTGAAGACTTATGCCGACATCGCGGCGTTCCAGGACCAGCTTGGCGGTCAGATCTATGGCATCGAGGCGGGCAGCAGCGCCAATACCACGATCCTGAAGATGATCGAGGATGACAGCTTTGGCCTGGGCGAATTCGAGCTTGTCGAATCCAGCGAGCAGGGCATGTTGGCGCAGGTGCAGCGCGCCATCGGATCCGAGGATGCGATCCTGTTCTTTGGCTGGCGGCCCCACCCGATGAACGTACGTTATGACCTGGAATACCTGACCAACGGCGACGACATGTTCGGACCCAACGATGGCGAGGCGACGGTGTCGACCAACACTCGAAAGGGTCTGTCTGCCGAATGTCCCAACCTGGGCGCGCTGTTGGCCAACCTGGCCTTCACTGTCGAGGCCGAGGATATCATGATGTCCTATATCCTCGACGAGGGACTGGAGCCGCGCGACGCGGCCACGCGCTGGCTGACGGAAAACGGCGCGGTGCTGGATGGCTGGCTGGAAGGTGTCACGACCGTCGACGGTCAGCCTTGACTAGCCGCCGTGACGACTGCTCTGGATCTTTGATCCGCGCCGGGCAGCCGTCGGCGGCTGCCCGAACCGCCGTCTGAAGGCACGTGACAGCGATGCAATAGACGAAAACCCCGTACGCACGGCGATGTCGGCCATGGGCAGGTCGGTGTCCGCGACCAGCCTGCGCGCCGATTGCAGGCGCAGCGCCAGATAATAGGCGGCAGGCGAGGTCTGAACGAGATTGCGGAACAGCCCTTCCAGCGTGCGGGTCGAACATCGAGTGCGGCCGGCGATCTCACGGATCGACAGCGGGTTGTCCAGATGCTGTTCCATGATGGCGACGACGCGGGCCAGCCGCCGGTCAAGGTGGCTGTTGCGGCCAAGCGAGACAAGCGGCTGGGCGTCGGTCGGCAGGTGCACCTCGTCATAGACATAGACGCTGGCCACGTTCAGCGCCGAACTGGTCCCTTGCCGCGCCCGGATCAGGGCCAGCATGAAATCCAGCGCCGGGGCGGCGCCTCCTGTGGTAAAGACCGGCCCGTCCACCACCCATCGGTCCGGGATCACCCGGATCTGCGGAAATCGGGCAGCGAAATCCTCCAGATCCTCCCAATGCGTCGTGGCATTGCGCTGATCCAGCAGTCCGGCCATTGCTAGGACCCAGCTGCCGGCCTCTATGCCGCCGACCATTCGGGCGCGCCGCGCGGCCTGACGCAGGGTCGCCAACAGGGCGGGCGTCGCGTGATGTGCCACGTTGAAGGCGGCGACCACGATCATCAGGTCGCAATCGCCCTGCGTGGCTAGAGGACCATCGACCTGCAGGGTCAGCCCACAGCTTGTGCGGACGGGTGCGCCGTCGACTGACACGATCCGCCAGCGATAGGGCTGCTGCCCCGAGACGCGGTTGGCCGCGCGCATCGGGTCAAGCGTCGCCGCCAGGCTCATCAGCGAGGCGTCTGGCAGGATCAGGATCATCGCCGTCAAGGGA
Source organism: Paracoccus sp. 08 (assembly GCF_024105395.1). Lineage (NCBI taxonomy): Bacteria > Pseudomonadati > Pseudomonadota > Alphaproteobacteria > Rhodobacterales > Paracoccaceae > Paracoccus > Paracoccus sp. 08. The sequence continues at coordinate 55,068 of NZ_WEKR01000020.1, forward strand.
TGGTCGCTTCGCTGGAACACCATCCAAGGCCTACTTCCGGACCATCCTGTCCTGTGTCGGTATCAAGGCCGCTGACCGACGTACCTGCCTGCTCCTCTGGGGGCAGGCATCGCGGCATGGCGGGAGACCCAGTCCGACAGGCGTGCCGTCACCGCCGAATCCGGGTCCGAGGTGCGCCGCGTGGACAGATCGGTGTGCAGCAGCATCGTCTCAACCGTGGCGGCCAGGACGTCGTCACGCCAAATCCGGTTGAACAGGTGCAACCGCTTGCCAGCGCCCGCCAAAACCTGCGTGGTGACCGTCAGGCGATCGCCCGCGTGCACCTCGTTCAGGTGGCAGACATGGCTTTCGACCGTGAAATAGCTGCGGCCGGACGCGATGTAATCCGCATCGGCCCCGATCATCTGCATGAAGCGGTCGGTCGCCAGAGATGACGTCTCCAGGTAATGGGTCTCGTTCATGTGGCCGTTGTAATCGGTCCAGCTGGAGGGAACCTGCCGCGTGACGGTGACGGGCAGGCCGTCCCGCTCCCCTGCATCGGGCAAGGCGGCTTCGTGCGCCGTGACGACGCCCCCCGCGCCGCTGCCGGTGCGGCGCAGGGCGCGGATCATGGAGACTACGTTGTCGTCGCGCAGGCGTTCCAGTTCACGGATCGACAGGTGGCCCGATTGCGCGTCGGACTGCGTGGCGATCAGATCGACCAGATCATCGTTGAATTCCGGCACGTCCATCAGCTTGGTCCAGGGCCAGGACAGGGCAGGGCCGAACTGGGCCATGAAATGCGCCATCCCTGCCTCCCCACCCGCAATGCGATAAGTCTCGAACAGGCCCATCTGCGCCCAGCGGATGCCAAAGCCCATACGGATCGCCTCGTCGATCTCAGCGGTGGTGGCGATGCCGTCCTTGACCAGCCACAGTGCCTCGCGCCAGACGGCCTCCAGCAGGCGGTCGGCGATATGGGCGTCGATCTCTTGGCGGACGGTCAGGGGATACATGCCGATACCGCGCAGGATGTCCGCTGCCCGAGCGCAGGTGTCTGCATCACCGACCAATTCGACCAGCGGCAGCAAATAGACCGGGTTGAACGGATGGGCGACGATGGCCCCGGTGCCCACCGCGTTCAGTTCGGACGGCTTGAAGCCCGAGGTGGAGGACCCGATGATCGCATTCGGGCCAGCCGCCTCCGCGATCATCGGCAGGATGCGGTGCTTGACCTCCAAGACCTCGGGAACGCTTTCCTGCACCCAGTCCGCGCCGGCGACCGCCGTAACCAGATCGGCATGGAATGTCAGACGTCCTTCGGGGGGCAAGGCGCGGTCATAAAGCGCGGGAAGCGCCCGCCGGGCGTTGTCCAGCACCGCGGTGATCTTGCGTTCCGCCTGCGGGTCGGGGTCCGCTACTGCGACGTCCCAGCCGTTCAGCAGAAACCGCGCAGCCCACCCACCACCGATGACGCCACCGCCGACAATCGCGGCCTTCATGCCGCCACCCCGGCAGGCGCGCGCTTGACCAGCCCCAGTCTTTCCCGCACAGCCTGCGGGCCGATGATCCGGGCGCCCATGCTTTCAGTGATCGTGACCGCGCGCTCAACCAGTTGGGCGTTCGTGGCAAGTTGTCCCTTGCCAAGCCACAGGTTGTCCTCCAGCCCCACGCGGATGTTGCCGCCCGCCAGCACAGCGGCTGCGACATATGGCATTTGGTCGCGCCCGAGGCTGAACGCCGACCAGCACCAGTCCGACGGCACCGCGTTTATCATCGCCAGAAAGGTGTTCAGGTCATTGGGCGCGCCCCACGGCACGCCCATGCACAGCTGCACCAGCGCCGGGCCGGTCAGCGTGCCTTCCGCGACCAGCTGCTTGGCGAACCACAGGTGACCTGTATCAAACGCTTCGATCTCGGGCTTGACGCCCAGGGCGGTCATCATCGCCCCCATCGCCCGCAGCATGCCGGGCGTGTTCGTCATGACGTAATCGGCCTCGGCAAAGTTCATCGTGCCGCAATCGAGGGTGCAGATCTCGGGCAGGCATTCGGCGATATGGGCCATCCGCTCGGTCGCGCCGATCATGTCGGTGGCCTGCGCGTTGACGGGAAACGGGGCCTCAGTCGGGCCGAAGACGATATCCCCGCCCATGCCCGCCGTCAGGTTCAGGACAACATCAACGTCCGCGTCGCGGATGCGGTCGGTGACTTCGCGGTAGAGATCCAGACGACGCGAGGGTGCGCCGGTGTCCGGGTCGCGCACGTGACAATGGACGATCGCCGCACCCGCTCTGGCCGCAGCGATGGCGCTGTCCGCGATCTGGCGTGGGCTGCGTGGCACATGGGGCGAGCGATCCTGGGTCGCTCCCGATCCGGTCACCGCGCAGGTGATGAAAACGTCCTTGGTCATGGCAAGCGGCATTGCAGGCTCCTGTTCCGTCGACGCCAAGGCTATGGCTTTCACAGGCACGCGGCATGTCCTATTCTGTCACTGTATTGTCCGGAAACGTCATCATTTGCCATGCGTGTCAGCTTTCTTCTGTTTGACGGTTTTTCCAACATGGTGCTTTCGTGCTTGCTGGAACCTCTGCGCGCTGTCCGCGATCGGGGACAGGCGGATCTCGGCTGGCAGATCCAGACAGCAGGCGACACGCCAGTGCGATCCTCCAGCGGGTTGCTGGTCACGCCTGACCCGCCGTGTTCGGGTACCATTGACGTGCTGATCGTAGTGGCCGGCTATGGCCACCGCGCCCACGCCGAAGGTTCAACGCGACGACAGATTAGCGATCTGACACGCCGCAGCCTGCAGATCATCGGTGCGGATACCGGGCCCTGGATCTTGGCGTCGGCAGGGCTGCTCGACGGTCAGGCGGCGACCCTTCACTGGTCTTTACTTCCCGAGTTTGCCGAGGCATTTCCCCAAGTTCAGGTCATGCCCATGGGCCACGTAACAACCGGGCGGGTATGGACCTGCGGTGGTGCTTCCGATGCCTTCGCATTGATGCTGGCGTTGATCACACAGCGGTTCGGTAAGGCCGAGGCGTTCGTCGCATCGTCGATGTTCATGCACGACCATCAGTCCCCGCGCGCCGATGTGCCCGACGACTTGTTGCGTGTGGCGCGCGCCGGATCAATGCGCCTGCGCAAGGTCATCGACCTTATGGTCGAAACGGTGGACAACCCGCCCTCTTTGTCCTCTTTGGCAAGGAAGGGGGGAATGTCGGTAAGCAAGCTGGACCGTCTGTTTCGTGTCGATACAGGCATGTCTCCGGGCGCATTTTTCAGGATGCTCAGGCTCGCTCGGGCCCAGGATCTGGTAAGTGGTACGACGCTTAGTCTGAACGACATTGCGCTACGTTGCGGATATTGCGACGCTGCGGCGTTAAGCAAGTCTTTCCGCGGGGTCTACGGCCATCCGATCGGCCGGGCTCGTTACAGCTGCACCGGCAATTCCAGTTGTGACTTAAAATAGTACCGTCAGATACGGACTAGCCTGAGTTATGGTTAGGAACCCCCAGGTTGGAAGAACAACCCGGCTTGTATCACAGCGCCAAGTAATCTAATACCTTTCCTTCAAAGTGGTCTCTGCACGTTCCGCACGAGGCGCAGTGACGACCGCCAAGGGAGTAGTGTGTCCCCGCCGGGGTGACTAAGTAGCTATCAGATAATCACCCGATCAACTTTGCAACCAAAAAGAGTTTGATATCAGGGCCAATCCCTCCGTCATGTTCAGATGCCGAATCCAATCATTAGTCCCCGTCAGGGTTTTTTTAAAGTATTTATTATGGAGAATCTGAAAGTGAGCTTTGGTACAATTGATGTTATGTCAGTTCCATCTATGTTCGGTTTGCTCGGAAAGGTGTGCGTGAAGTAGGGAGCAAAAGGTAGCCCCAATAAAAATAGGTTGGTTAAATATTTTTGGCTAATATTATTTACATTGACAAATGTAAATTTTTTCGCATTTTTATACATTTTATCAATAAAATAAGCACTGGATTAAATTGAAAAATTTCACAATAAACTATTATAAATATGATTTCATACGTTTACCGGGAAATTTTTGTTAAAAAACGCGTCGGTTTTATAGAAAATTAGATATTAAATTGTAAAATACAAGAAGTATTTTAGTTTATTTTTATAATAATGTAACGATGGGTGAGGTTAAACCAATTATGCAAGAATTCAGTTGTGCTACAACCACTCATAATAGCCGCGTCGTGCTAGTTACTGGTGCTGGACTAGGCCTTGGACGTGCTTTGTCAGTAGAGCTATCACAAAGGGGCTTACTTATTGCAGGTGTAGGACGCAATGTAGCTGATCTAGAACAAACGAAAAAATTGTGCGTTCCGGGGCGCTTCACAGCCTATTGTAGCGATGTAAGTCAACCTGCAGCGATGCGTGAACTAGCTGCGCAGACGTTTGCCGAGCTTGGGCCTGTTTCAATAATTATAAATAATGCTGCAATATATTGCCGCCGGGATTTCCTTAGAGCCAAGTCTGAAGATATCATTGACCATGTTATGATTAATTGTTGTGGGCCGATAAATGTAACTGCGGCCTTTCTGCCTGGAATGGTTGAGTGCGGGAGAGGCCGAATTATCAATGTATCTAGCTTTGCAGGGGATAGTCCTTTACCTGGCAGCATGGGTTACACAGTTTCAAAAGCTGGGATGCGAGTCTTTTCTAATGCATTAGCAATCGAATTGCGTATACGTATGCCGAGCATAATTGTCACTGAATGGATACCGGGAATTATGGCGACGCGCTCGGGATGTCCAACGGGACTTCGCCCGGAAATAGTTGCAGGATGGGGTGCAGCGCTAGCCCTTGATGAAAGTGTCGATTTACACGGCGCTACATTTTTGCACAATGTGGAAGTGCTTCAATCCCGATCGTTGCGTCGCCGGATACTAGATGCTCTGTTGCTAAAGGCCGCGCGTCGTCCTCGCATCTTAGACGCGAAATTGGCGCACACGCATAGTTATGCCACTGAAAACATTAGTGGCGGGTAAATTATGAACTTGCAATGGTTTCTCTGCTTCATTTCAGCCTACATGCAATGCGAACATTGCGTAGACGAAAAATTTACGGTTAGGGGCGACGGATTTTATCACGGTTTCGCTTACGTAAGTGGAGAATGTGAAAATCGGGCATAAGACGTTTATTAAATTTTATTTAAGAATAAATGGAGGAAACGGCGACGATGGCCTTATAGTTTCTTGTCATAGAAGGCCAATTAAATTAAGAATTTTTTTAAACTCTTGGGCGACAAGATGCATTACGGTTCGTGAGACATGAAAAATAACCTAGGCTCCAGTCTCGTTAATTTTCAAAGCCAGGAGATGACAGTTGCGGCGAGAGCGATGGCGGACAGAAAGCCCTTCGGGCACCTGTCGTAGCGGGTCGCGACGCGGCGCCCGTCCTTGAGCCTGCCGGACATGATCTCGATACGATTGCGCCGCTGGTAGCGGCGTTTATCGTATGTGACGGGCTTGCCTCGGGATTTCCGGCCAGGAATGCATGGCGTGATGCCCTTGTCCTGCAATGCTTCACGA